>SOJY01000159.1 GCA_004376385.1 Candidatus Bathyarchaeum sp. | reverse complement strand
CACATAACTTCAGAAAACCTAAGTAAACAGTGAAAACGTTAAGGAAATGGCTGTTCTTTCCATTTTTTGAGGTTTTCTTCGCATCTTCTCTTCAAAGCGGGGTCGTCTGTTTTGTCTCTTAGTGTTTCGATGAATTCGATGCGTTTGTTTACTGCCCGAATTTCTGCAGTCTCATAGTAGAGCCGTCCTTCAATGAAGTCTTTCATCTGCTGAGCCTTTTGAATAATAAAACCCGCATCATCAACCGGATCATCAAGAGCTTTCACGTGAAACCATATCGCGGCTTCTTGTTCGCGAAGCTGACTTAATCCAGTGATCTCACGAATAACTCTGATGTATGTCCGTAGAAAATCGTAGTATCCTGCAGTTTTAATCAACTCTAAGGCCTCTTCAACTTTAGCCACAAAATCTGGGCTTCCATCTGCCATCAAATCATGTTTATAGCCTTTCTCAATAAAAGATCGAGCCTGCTTCACTTCATCCTTGGTGTAGACTCTTTCAGGAAAATCCAATTCTTGTCTTTCCCCACTAAAACAATCAAAGAAAAATTCAATCTAGACGCTTATAGATTTTGAGGTTTTTTCCTCCGGAAACGTATTCAACCATTTTCCGTTTCTCTAGCTCTTTCAGGAAAGTCTTTGCTAGGCTCAAGCGTATATTAAAACGTGAAGCTGCCACAGAAGGTGTAAGAACTTTCAGTCCTTTCAGTTCGTCCAATACCTTTTTGTTATTAATGTCAGGCATGGTCAATCCAACGTTCTTCTTTGCAACTGGTGGTCCACCCGCCTTGTCTTTCTGTTTTTGTTGTTTAGGTGCCTTTGGTTTTGTCATTTGTTTGAGGGATTGTTTCTTTTTTCCTCCACCCATAGTATCTTCACCAACGTTTTGAAGAAGAATCGCCCCTTATAGCCTTTCTCCTATTTACAAGACGTCGCCGATTCCCTTCTTATTTTTTTTCTTCCACTCTTCTAGTGGAATCCCCATTTTTTCCTCTACTTTTTGTCTGTGAATAGAATTCATTGCGCAGAAGGGAATTATTCTGCCGTCAGGCACAGCGTAATGGATGCAGCATCTTTGAAGTCGCTCTAAATCGAAGTTGTATGGGTCCATGAAGTGCATAGCCGATATCAGAAGCATCTTTCTGTGAAGGTCTCCCAAGGATTCGTAGGAGCCGCTCTTCAGAATGGGCATGAGGTACTTTCGTAGCAAACCAAATTTGATGTGTCTTAAAGTTCCATATAGCCGTAGCTTGGCTTTTTTCTTGTTTCCTTTTGAAGCGTCTTCGTAGACTTTTTTCATGCTCTCAAGGAATTTGTCAACATTACCGTAACGGTTGATGGGAATCAAATCGTCGCCTTCGACAAACGCGTATGTTGCCATGCCACAGTGAGGATGAGTAGTGAACTCGACGTAGTTTTTGTCCTTTAAAGCGGCAACCGCTCGAGATATGGGAACTACAGTGGGCACTGGATAAAAGTCGGAAACTTTGATCTTTCCATCGGTCTGTTCCTCAACGCAGTGCATAAAATCGGGGATTGTTATTCTCATTTTTTCTCGTTCGTCCTGTGGAATTCTGCCACAGATGGAAACAGGTTGAACGTTTACGCATCGAATTATATCGAAGTTCTTGATCGCGAATCGAATAATGTCTCCGATTTGATGGTCATTGACGCCCTTTATCAACGTAACAACAAGTACGATGCTAAGTCCAGCTTCACGGCAGTTCTCAATAGCCTTCATCTTGACGTCAAGAAGGTCTACTCCCCGCGTGAACTTGTAAACGTCCGAGGTTAATCCGTCAAACTGCAGATAAACTGTGCTCACTCCAGATTCAAGTAAGCCACGACAGAAATCCACGCTCTGAGCAAGAAGGAGACCATTCGTGTTGACCTCTACATGATGAAAACCAAGCTCTTTTGCTTTCTTCACAAGCTCAAAGAGGTCTTTTCGGATTGTAGGTTCTCCTCCCGAAAACTGTAGAGCTGGAGGCGGAACTGGTTCGTTTCTTCTGAGGTTTTTAAACATTTCAAAAATTTGTTCTTTCGTTGGTTCGTAGACGTATCCTGCTGCTGCTGCGTTGGCGAAGCAGACTGGGCAGGTCAGGTTGCATCTGTTAGTTATGTCGATGATGGCTAGTCCGGTGTGTGATTTGTGTTCTGGGCAGATGCCGCAGTCGTATGGGCAACCCAGTTTTGTTTCGGTGCGGGGGTTATCGAGTCCTGTGCCTTCGGCTCTTAGGGTTTCTGCTCTTTGGTATTGTTCGTAGTCTGACCAGTAGATTTCACGGTATTTTCCGTGTTCTGTGCATTCTTTTTCTATGTATACTTTGTTGTCTTCCTCAAATATTGTGGCATCTAAGACTTTGAGGCATTCTGGGCATATTGTTTTTGTTTCTTTAATAACTTGCAATTTGACACCACTCGTAGGGGTAATGTTTTTTATTTGGCTTGCGAGCATATATGAATGTTTCCAAACTTTTCATAAGGTGAAAGAGGTTGCCCACGCCAGTCAGTGAAGACGCAAAAAAAGTATTACGCGAAGTCGGACTAAGAGAATACGAAACAAGAGCATACTTAACCCTGCTTGAACGTGGCGCCATGACCGCCAGCGAAGTCAGCGAACACGGTGGCGTTCCATACTCCAAAGTTTATGAAATCCTAAATTCTCTTGAGAGAAAGGGCTGGATAGAAGTTGAACGTGGTAGACCCAGCCGCTATTTTCCGAAAGCGCCCTCCGAATCCTTGGAAGCTGCTAAACTGCGACTGGAAGATATGGTGAACAGTTGGAAACGGGTTGTTATGGGAGAACTTCAGCCATTGTACGAAAAAAGGGAGCTGATGGAGAAACCTGACATCTGGATATTAAGAGGCGAATTCAGCATATTAGCGAAGCTGCGGGAGATGCTGGATGCTGCCCATAATGAATTGATGATTGCTGTGCCTGTCTTTGCTAAAGGTTTTGTTGATGCTTCTGTATCCGTTTTGGCTCAGGTGAGGGATAGTGGTGTTCGTGTTCAAATCATGATGGCTGAAGGTGAGCATATCGAAAAAATCTCCAAGGTTGGCGAAGCAAGAGTTCGCGACAACCTGTTTGGAGGCGGAGTAATCGTGGACGGCAAAGAAGCCCTTCTTTTCTTAGGTGAAGCAGACACAAAACGTAGCTACTCTGGATTACTAGTCATCTGGAGCAACCACATAGGACTAGTAAAATTTGCAAGAGAATATTTCCAGCTACTATGGGACACAGCAAAACCAACCTAACAGCTTCCCCTCGCATATTAGGAGACTAATGTTAAGTTGTAGATATAAAATTTAATAATAAATTATTATAAACTTGTACTGCACGCGCATAAACTACGTTCCACAATTTGTTGATTACAGAAAGCTCATGAAGCTCTTTTTGCGCGCATTTTCTTAATATGAAAAGCTTTAGGAATAACCTGCCCCTGAAAGTGTATTTGAAATTAATTCAAATTCGCGCATCTGAATCTTGTGTGCCTCTCTAATTATGGGGCTAATGACATTAAGCACTTTTAAACCCCTTTCG
Organism: Candidatus Bathyarchaeum sp.; assembly: GCA_004376385.1. Lineage (GTDB taxonomy): Archaea > Thermoproteota > Bathyarchaeia > Bathyarchaeales > Bathyarchaeaceae > Bathyarchaeum. The sequence goes on along the minus strand of SOJY01000159.1, from coordinate 2,415 downwards.
GTCACAACGTAATGGATCTTGTTATCGCCAAAACTTTCTTCCTCAACGAGACCCCGATTCCACAATAGCCTCAGATGTGGTTTCAAACGACATTCGTCCATTTCCAACTTATCCCGCAGCTGGGTCAATGTCATGGGACGACCATTAGAAACCAATGTACAAAGAACTTCAATGCATATCATCAACTTTGATTTACCTGACCTTCCAGCATTTACCTTTCGGACAAGAAATGATTTAGTCTTTTCAGCACTTTCCTTTCGGACAAGCACTGCTTTAGCCCTTTCAATATTTTCCTTTCGGATAAGGAGTGATTTAGCTTTTCTTATTGCATCATACGCCATGGGCTTCCCCATTTTCAGTATGTTAGAATTTGATTATATGTATTATGAATTACAAATTTAAATCCAAAATATTAAGCTTAATATGCACACAGATAGTTAAGAGCAAACCTAAATTAAATGGGCGCGCATCTCAATTTGTCCGCCATTATTTTTTGGCAGTGTTTTACGTTATTCTGAAAGCTCAAAAGAAAAGGTCTTGCTTTAATGTCTACTCAAAATTCTTTAAGCATCCATATCTTCCAACACGGAAAGCAGAAATTGACTCATTAACGTTGCTATGCCCGATATTAATAAAAATACTGACACTGGAAGCGTTACTGTAACATATGTTTTCCTCCACCACTGAAGAGCCCCTTCAAAACGCCAAACTTCTTCTACACTTAAGCTTTCATTTACGAGCATAGCTTCCAAACCATCGATTTCAACCTTTGAAACAAGCAAAATACCAATACCGGCAAAAAGCAGAAATACTCCTAGGACGACAATAAATTTCTTATTATTTTTCATCCAACTCAATTGAAATCGCCCGCAGACCATATTAAATATTATGCATTAATATTCCCATTATTTTCTTCATGTTCAACGTCTTTTATGTTAAATGCTAATATGAGCGATTTTTCAATAAAGGTAACATGTCGAAAATTTAGGTGTTAAAAACGAAAAATCAAAGAAACCAAAAAGCTCTAGAGATCAAACCGAAACTAACCTTTCAGATCAAAGAAATTTGGTTAATGTTTACCCTTTCATCTGGTGAGAGAGTCACTCAATAATTTTCTTCCCACAGTTACTACAGAAATTAACATTACGTCTAATCTTTGTTCCGCAATATTAACAAAATGCGTTCTCTCTCGGATTTTTTTAGTGAATGGTGAATCTCAAACAATCCAAGCACAGTCAATACTAAGCCCATAAAGAGACAAACGGCTCCAATAAGACGGAGGTTAGAACATGCCTCATAATCTATAATGATATTTGGGTTTAACCTTAGGATTGTATCGGTAAGCATGGGTGTGATCAAAAATATTATAACTCCAACTCCGAGAAGAAAACCACCGGCAAGGGCAGAAAGCCATCCGCTATAAGCCGATATTTTTGGAGAACCAAAAAACCGATTACTAAAATTTGACATTACTAAAATCCCCTGTAATTCTCTGATTTGTTATACTTTAAATTTGTGTCGACTCTCAAAAGAAGGTATCTCTGTAAAATAACGGTTAACGTTAATTCACTACAGACTTTTTTGTTAGACTAGAACTCTTAAAAGAAATTGTGGGCATCCTTCGCAGCTCCACAACTGAAGACCCAAGTTACAGTTTTCCAGCATCAAAATTGACCGTAAAAATAGGACCCTATGATTAGTCATTTGTTGAGTTTTTTATTTATTAGAGTACGTAAAGCCTGTCTGTTTTCCCAAGAAAGAACAATTCATTTTCGAGAAGATAAATCTCAAGATTAGCCCTAGTTACTTTTTTCAGATTTTGCCCATTCGACGATTTCTTCAGATAATTTATCAAGTTTCTTTTTAGTTTCGTCCATGGATTTTTTAGCTTGATCTTCTTATGTTCCTTTCAAAATTTGAATTTGTTTGCTTAGTTCCAAAAAATCTTCAAACCATTTTGCTAACACTTGGAACGTATGGCATATTCCTTCTTTGATCCAATTAATTTTAATGCAAAAAAATTCGTCTAACCGAGAAAGGAAAGTTCTTGGATGCGTGTATTCGGGATTTTCGCTTCATACTCTCGGTAAGTAGGGAATCGGCGAAATATGCTGAAGGTCTCGGAAGAAGCGACCATGCTGTTGGCTTATGCCCTACAGAAGAATTCAAACATGAAATTGCGTTTCCGTTCCTAAAAGCAGGACTGTTAAAATGTGAAATCGTTGCCTATGTTGCGCCTGAACACAAACAGAGTTTAATTGCTAAAGAAATTCTGAATTATGGCATAAACGGTGACTACCTCAGCAATGGAACATTTACAATCATGTCAGCTTACGATTGGTATCTGGAAAAAGATAAACGCCGCATAAAAAGTGCGGATCAGGGTTTGACTAGAATCTTAACTGCGTTAGTTTT
>SOJY01000198.1 GCA_004376385.1 Candidatus Bathyarchaeum sp. | reverse complement strand
TTGGATTGCAGTGAATTTGTGTGGCTTTGCTCGTTTTATCTGTTGCGGTTTTTGTCTGTGTCAAGTTAATTTTGCTGGGTTATATCTGCTTCGCTCCGCAGTATGGGCATTCTTCTGAGGCTATTGGGATTTCTCTGTCGCATTTAACGCATTTTTTGAGAAAGCCTTTGGGTGTTCCCTGCACGCTTAAGAATCTGTTTAGTCTGTTGAACATGGGAGCGAATTGCCTAACGATTTTGGGTTTGATGGGTTTTGCAGGTATGTAGAAGAGGGCTCCTGTAAAAACGCCGCAAAGGAGGGTTGCTAAGCCATCTTGAAGTTGAGACGAAACCTGCACATCAACAATATAGACCCTGGGGTATATTGGGATGGTTACTTTTAAGTCGCCATAGTTCGGTCCTTCAAGCTCTATCCTAATGTATAGATTAACGACGTATCCTTTATCGAGGCGAGCGCGCCCTGCTGGATCAGAAACGCCCCAAAAAATTGTGGGTGTATAGTTTCTGAAGTCGACAGAAGATTCTGTTCCATTATGTATGGCTGCTCCTTCCTCTATTTTATAGATGGAACGATATTCATGACGATTGGGCCAAAATCCAAGATAAAACCGAACGGTCAAGTTTGAATATACATTTTTGTCGGTATAAACATGAACTCCATAAAGTTCACCCGAGACTAATGCATAGCCAATAGGGTAATTTACATCCAAAATCTTTTGCGAGAAGCTTCCACGATACCCGGGCTTCATAGAGCTTGTCCGACCATATTCAAGGTTGATTTCGACATTTTCAGGTGTAATATAAAACCAGTGACGTGTTCCTCCGGGCAGCCAGCTGGCAATTGAAAAAGCAGCGCCCACAGTTACAACTATAGCTATTGCTACAACGGCATAAAATATGCGTCTCAACCTTTTTGAGGCGTGTTCAACATCTGAAAAAAGCAAAAGTGAAGTCGCCAAGGCCAGAAAAACGAATGAAGAATACATCAGCCACAGAAAAATCGGACTATTCTTAGAAACCATCTGAATCCACGCAAAGAGCAAAAGCAGTATAGGTGAAAGAACCAGTGTACGACCAACACTTACACTCACAATGACACAACCCCCTCTATTGAATAAACAATAAGAAGGATAATACTCTTTCTAATACCAACAAAGTCTTTACGAACAACATTATCATGCCTAAGCGCCTCTCAGGAGTATGAGAAAACAAGGAAGTTCCTACAATTTTATCAACATGCATGCATATGTGGACGGACAAAAAGTGGAGGAAAATGAGTTTCTGGGCGCTGAGCAATTACTTTGTCTCTTCGCCCAGCTTCTTCGCCATCATGACCTTTATCAGGCCATAGATTTTCCCCTCTCTTCTGTGGCCACATATCATGTCTATGGTGTATATGCCTGTTACGAAGAGTAGGCATGCGACCAGCCACTCTATCAGCAGAGTGAAGTCCATTTTCTTTTATGACTTTTTTCATATGCCTCGGAACTAATATTCGAATTCTCCATACATCTCGGCTGGAGCCAATATGTCAGGATGTTTCTTCCGCAACATACAGCGTGCAGTATAGCACAAATGGCATGCATCAGCATAAAATCCATCGTGCGGCAGATCAAACTTCTCAACCAAAGCCACAGGACCACCACGAATCAAAGGTTCAAGAATC
>SOJY01000261.1 GCA_004376385.1 Candidatus Bathyarchaeum sp. | reverse complement strand
AACGCGCCCATGTTTGGTGTGTAGCGAGACATTGGAACAATACGGAGGGCACTATTGTCAAAAGTCGCTATGAAGAACCAGTCTTTCATTACTCTAGACCGTCCGCACCCTTGATCCCAGTCGATTCTCTGGCTGAATTTGTACAAAGTACAATTGACAACTACAAGGCAAAATATGAGGAATGGGATTTGGGAGAAGCGCAAGAACACTACATTCAATCTATGCAAATCTATTCAATGTGGTCTCAGTCTCTGGGATTCTTCACTGCGTTGGAAACGCTGAAAGCTGCTTTTCTACGTAAGCCGGAGAGAAAAAACTTTGAACATTACGTGTCAAAAGGAAGATTCCAAAAGAAAAAAATCAGTGCTAAAGTTATCCATATCTTATGTGAAAACTTTGAAGAGTTCAGGGAATTATTGGGTAATGGACAAAATGAGGAACTTGATGATGAACAAAAAGCAACAAAAGAGCTAGAAAAACAAACACTAAAGTCAAAGGTTGGTGAGTTGAATCGGCGTGCCTACAAATTAATCCTGAGAAGTATGTTCGAAGAGTTGCAGGTGACGGTTGAGGACAATGATCTCAAGCAACTTGTAGATTTGAGAAACCGAATAATTCACTATGGAAGTCCCGACTACGAAAAGGGGATTTCCCCTTCAAATGCTGGTGAAGCAGTATCTAAGTTTTGTGGATTGCTTCTGGAAAGGAGTCTTTTGGCAATCTTAGGTTATGAAGGAGATTTCAATCGCTACGATCAGTTGTGATTTCCCTAGAATTCGTCAACAGTGCCAGCAAAGGTTCTCATCTCACTACCGCCCCATCCTCATCACCCTGTTCATCGTCTTGATCTGGGTCTTGGCCCTGACACAGCCACATAGACTCACTGATAACGTGTGGACCGTCGAACTGGCCGGCCGGCTGCTACCTGGACTACCACTCGCCCGCCGTCGCCCTGGCTTGCCCTGACGTGGACTATATGCGGCCGTGACCGCTGCCGGTCGGGCGGCCGTGGCAGGAGACGCCGATCCGTTGCCAGAGGGGTTGCCAGGTGAGTATGCGAGGAGATAGAACCCCGCCCGATGTGGCGGGGTTCTTGATTCGGTTGGATTATGTCGTCAACCTAACTTTCTTTGTGTAACAAGAAGGATATGGTACAATTACGGTAATAAATGAGTCAATCGCTTATCAGGAAGCAGCGGTGTTGGCAACAGTACCTGGCGAAAGGTAGATAACATGATAAGAGATCTAGTCATCGAAAACTACAGGTTATTCCATAGATTCAACCTCGATTCAACAGCACAGGTCAATTTGATCGTAGGGACCAACAACTGCGGCAAGACAAGCCTCTTAGAAGCAATCTATTTGCTAACCAGTGAGGATGCACGATCACGTCTCCTTGAACTTCTAAGAGAACGAGGCGAATTCGTTCTGAGCCCATCCAGCCCTCCCTTTGAAACCAGAAGTCAAATAACACACATATTTTACGGACATCAATTGGAAACGGGGCGGGCTATCAATATCCAATCACAATCTGATAGACTTTACTCTTTGAGTATCTCCTTGCGCGAAGAAGAACCAAAGCAGCTATCTTTCCCTGACATTGATGAGGATGAAATCGGTTACGAAAGCCATAACTGGATTTTAGTACTCGACCATATTCGCAGTGATAAGGAACCAATCG
>SOJY01000036.1 GCA_004376385.1 Candidatus Bathyarchaeum sp. | reverse complement strand
GCTGGGTTTAGACCGTCGTGAGACAGGTCGGACTTTATCTGCTGGGAGTGTTGGTTACCTGAAGGGAAAGGGTTCCCAGTACGAGAGGAACGGAACGTTGTAGCCTCTAGTTTACCGGTTGTCTGACAGGGCACTGCCGGGCAGCCACGCTGTCGCGGATAAGAGCTGAAAGCATCTAAGCTCGAAGCCGCTCCTGAAACTAGGTAACCATTCCCTGACACGAGACCTGGTAACAGGCCTCAGTCATGGACGAGAGCTCCCATAGAAGATGGGTTTGATGGAGTCGGGGTGTACGCACCAAGGCTACGGCCGAGGTGTTCAGCCCGCGGCTTCCAACCGCTTGAGGTGCCGGGCTGAAAAAGTTTTTCAGTGTCTGGGCTATTTCGGATAACATGTATAATTTGGCTTGTGTTCGGTTATCGTTGCGATAGAAAAAAGATTTTGTGCTGTTTTTATGTTGACGATTTTTTGTATGGCAAAAAATAAAAAGAAACTGGACTAAACATGTTGTCTAGTGTTTAATGAAAGGAGGAGAATGGAGTGGCTCTTAATCTGGATATACTCTTAATACAAGTTGTTGTGAATATACTCATATTGTCGCCTGTTCTTTGGTTAGCTGGGAAGAGCGCTTGTTGGAGCAGAGAAAGCGAAGTTCGTTGATGCAGTGTGGATTGTAATTCTTGGGACCGTAATCAGTACAGTATTCAATTCTTTATTTTCAGGTATTATTGCGTCGATAATTCTGTTCATAATCTTACTTGGTTTAGTGAAGCATTTCTTTGATTCTGGATGGTTGAAAGCTTTCGCAATCTCTTTGTTAGCTGTAATTATCTTCGCTGTGATAATTGCTATACTTGCTGTTGTTGGAATAGGCCTAGGAATCAGTCTGTGGCTATTATAAATCATCAGCGAAACAAAAATTTCCCTTTTTCTTTTTTATTCTTTGTTTTTGCTTTTTTGTGTTGTCTTAATTGCCTTGTTTGCTTCAGCAAACGCGGATAGTCCTATTACTTCTCCTTTGACGATGTCCATGGGTATAGCAAAAACGATTGTGTTGCTCTGGTCAAAGCTGATGTCCTCTAGGCTCGACAATGTGCGTAGGTACATTGCTCTGTTGCTCATCTTCTGCACCGCCCTTTCCAAGTTTTCGGCTGCTGTTAACTCTCCTTCACTCTTGATTATTACTGCTCGTTTTTCTCGTTCTGCTTCAGCTTGTCTGGCAATTATCCGTTTCATGTCTTCGGGCAATTCTACGGTCTGCAGTTTCACTGAGATGATGTTTACGCCCCACTCATGTGTTTCTCTTTCAACAATGTTTGCAATTTTGTCTGCAACTTGGTCTCTGCGTGCTAGTAGTTCGTCTAGTTCTACGGCTCCTACGACGTCCCGCATTGTTGTTTGGGCGTATTTCATTACGCTGTCCCAGACGTTTCGGATGTTTACGATGCTGTATTTGGTGTTTACCACTTTCACGAAGACTACGGCGTCGACTGTTACGCTGATGTTGTCTTTGGTCATGACTTCTTGTCGTGAGATGTCTATGTTGATGATTCGTTTGTCTTGTTTCATGAATGTTTCTATGTATGGCCACTTGAAGAAGAATCCTGGACCAACTAGCCGTTGGAATTTGCCGAATCGCAGTATTATTGCTTCTTCCCATTCTTTGTTTACTGCAACTGTTGCGGGTAGCGGAAACAGGGATACTGCCGCTAAGAGACCATAGACTATGGCAATTGGGTCTGGGTAATTTAGGAGCGCTAAGACCAGAAACACTAGAGCAATTATTATGAATGACACAAAAGGCGCTGAGGAACGTGAATATTCTGTTGGTTGTTTGCTCATTTTTATTTGCCTCTTTTTTGCTCTTTTAATCTTCAGATTCTGTTTTAGATTTAAGAGCCTTAACGGTTAAATTTTTTCATCCTCTCGGAGACTGGTGATGTTTAGGGGATTATTTCGCAGCTGTTGTATTTCAGGTGGTCAAAATCCGAGAGCCTGATTCTTTCCTGATCAATTAATCTTTTGACTCGCGGTAAGGATGCCTTCAATGATTCAACAAGATTCTTGACGGTTCTACATACCAGATCGTGTGCTTCGTTGCTCCACCGTTTTGTTATGTTTGCGTAGAGGCATCTTCCTCCACATTCTCGCAAGATTTCGCAGTCGGTGCAGGGCTGTCCAACATAAACTTGTTTCAGGTGTAATGGGTGTGAACTTTTGATGTGCCCTAGATAGTAGTCTTTCATTCCGCCCATTGAAGGACACGGTAGTATGTGACCATCGGTTTGTATGCTGTAGTTAGCCCATCCGGAACCGCACCTTAGGAGGCTTCCCTCTTCAGTAAGAAGCGATTGCATTATTCCCAGAAGTGGGTAAAGCCTCAAAACTTTGCCTTCGGTTTCCATTGTGTCTACCCAAAACTCTACAAGCCTTCTTATCTTTGGATTGTAGTTGTTTTCAATCCATTCTGTGAATGGTCTTTTGTGGAAATCGTTTTTCCAGAATCCTGCGTCAAGTTGCCAATGAATTGAACTGAAAGAATGGTCGGGGTTGTTTAGGAGCCACTTAATGTTTTCGTAGATGTCTGTTTCTTCCATGATGGTCATTCTGGCTATTATCTCGCCCTCAAATCCGTTCTCTCTAACTGCCTTAATGTTCTCTATTACTTTCCTGTAGACGCCTTTTCCCCTGTAGTAGTCCGTCAGTTTTTCTGTGCCATCTACTGAGACGAAGATTGTAGTTAGCTTGTTCACGTATTCTTTTTCAAGCTTGTTTAGGTGTAAGCCGTTGGTTTGGATGTTAAATTGTTTAGCCGGAACATTGTCCATTATCTGTTTTATTTTGTCATTGCAGAGCATTGGTTCGCCGCCATAAAAGATCAGGACAGGTTCAGGGTCTTTTTTCATAAACTTCTCTAGAAGTTCGATGTCATAGTTGATTTCGTCTGGAACCTCATAATCTACAGTAAAGTCGCCGAAGTCGGCGTCCATGTCTTCACATGATTTTCCGTAGCAGTATCTGCACTTTAAGTCGCAGTTGGTGGTTAAGAGCAGATGAAAGAACAGCCAAGACACCTCAAGATTACATGGTTTTTATTATTTCACGAAACATTGGCACACGTAAACCTTTCTCAACAAAAAAGTTTACCTCTTCAACAGAGGGCGACAAGTTATATTAGATTAATCGGTAGTTAGATTTTGGGGGTAGTTATTTGTCTGAGCGGGAAACAATCGAGAAGGTAAAGGAAAAGCAGGGAATTTTTTCTAAGATTCAGAACTTCTTCACGTTAGGATATGGAACAAAAGAAGACCTGAGAGAATTAGACCGAAAGCTCAGGGACCTCTATTACGTTGACCTCAGGGACATGCGGCACGTTTGGGAGGACCTGTATCTGGCGGCTATGGATGCAGGTGTTGCCAAGAGCCGAGACTACAAAAAGGTTATCCAAGTTTTAGATCGCGTCACAGAAAAGGTTCGGCACGCTGACTATGGTTATGCGGGTCTCTGGGACCGAAAAGGGCACATACGGGAAAATGAGTTGGCTCGGGTTTTCAATTTTGATCGTGAGTTTAGCAGTGATCTTGACGGCTTGAAGGCGGCTGTTAGCAAGGCTCGGAGTGAGGTTGAAGCGGAGAACTGGACGGCTGTATCCGGTGAAGTGAAGAATGTTAAGAGTTTATTACTTGCTTTCGAGGATAAATGGACTGAAAGAGAAAAACAGTTTAGACCTTTAGACATGTAGGATGTTGATATTGAGATGCCTGTAATAGAGAAAGTTTCATGGGATTTTGCGGGTTCTGAGGATATGGCTTACAGATTTCCTAACCTTTCCTTGAAGTATGGAAGCCAAGTTATTGTGAAAGAGAACCAGTGGGCTGTATTTTTCCGTGACGGCAAAGCATACGACGTTTTTGGTCCAGGCAGACACACAATCACCAGCAAAAACATTCCGCTTCTAACTGGAGCCCTAAAGGCTCTGCGGATAATCGGCGACATCTTCGAGTGTGAAGTCGTTTTTGTGAGCAACAGCCAGTTTAAAGGAAAATTTGGTGGACAAGCCTACTCTGCGCCCAGCGGAAATATACAGTATCAGGCGGAGCTCGGATACTACGGCTATCTTCTCTACAAGGTGGAGGATCCGAAACTGTTTGTGATCGAGTTTTTCGGCAACCGCGGAGCAAGCACTTCCACTGATGTTGAAAGTTACATTCGCGGGTTCATCAATGAGCGGGTTATAGACGAGTTTGCGCATCACGACATCTTTAATGTAGTCAAAAACGTGGACGAAACCACAGACAAAGTCGCCTTGATAATAAAGGATGAGGCTGCGCGGATAGGTCTCAAAATCATCGACACCGTCTTTGAAGGTGTTAAAATACCTGAGGAGGCGAGGCGCTTCGCCACTACCATGGGACAGCAAGCCATGACGTTACAGTATATGAAGGAAACAACCGCGGAGCTTCCCGAAGGAGGCGGTGGAGCCGCTGCAGCAGGTTTGGGCGCAGGCGTCGGAATAGCCATGGGAACCGCTTTGGGAAAAGCTATGCAGCCCTCTCAAGGAACAGGTGCCCCACAGCAGCTGGTGTTGTGTCCGAAGTGCGGAGCCCAGAACACTGCTGGAACCAAATTCTGTGGCAACTGCGGATCAATTTTGGGTCCTGTGGCTAAAGTTAATTGTCCGAAGTGTGGAGCTGAGATGCCGGCGACCATGAAGTTCTGTGGTAACTGTGGTTCTCCTTTGAAGCCAGAGAAGATCGAGTGCCCGAAATGTAAGACGAAGAATTTGTCCACTAACAAGTTCTGCGGTAGCTGCGGCAACAAGCTGCAGTGACTAATTTTTTACAGGGCAAAAGATGAGGCGAAACTTCGTCATGAAATGCAAGGGACAGTATACAAGGTTATACCGTTTCATGAATGGATAAGAAAATTGAGCCCCTATTTCAGGGCGAGATACGGGGAATTGAAACAATGAAGCAAAAAACACAAGTTCATTATGAGCGTGTGAACGTGTGTGGGTTAAAATTTAACTCCCAAACCCCTTCATGCTTGCTTGTCTACGTATTTTTTCTCCCTGTTTCCTACTTTCTTGTTCACGTTCTCATTCTTTCTCTCATTCCCTCACACAGAAAACCCGTACACGCGCACGTTTGCGCATAAAAATAGAACTATCTTCTAGAGTAGACTTTCTTTGCTCTTTATTAGTAAGTTTCTCATTGTTCAACAAAGCTTATATGGAGATGACTTTTGGTTGAGCTATTCCCCTCTCGCAGTTGTTCTTGCAGCCTATAACGAAGAAGAAGGAATAGCACCCACAATATGCGAGCTAAAAGAAGTTTTGAATGAACCACATTTAGTTGTTGTTGACGGAAAAAGTTCAGATAGAACACTCGAACTAGCTAAAGACCTAGGGGCAGAAGTATTAATTCAGAGAGGAAAAGGTAAAGGAAATGCAATTTCTCAGGGGATAGATCATCTTAATGGAGACACATCATATATTGTCTTTACTGATGCTGACTACACTTATCCTGCTAAACACATTAAAGAGATGATTAATGTTCTTGACTTAAATCCTCACGTTGGAATGGTTTTAGGGGATCGCTTTAGCAAGAATTATGAACATGAATCTGATAGAAACCAGTTTTACATCGGAAACCGGATTTTAGGTTTTGTTCAAAGAGTGTTTAATGGAATAAAATTGAATGATCCTTACACAGGGCTTAGACTCATTAGATTTGAATTAGTGAAGGGTTGGAAACCGAGATCACACGGATTTGATATCGAAGCAGAATTAAATCACCATATTGATCGATTGGGCTACAAGATTGTGGAACTACCCATTAAATATCGAAAAAGATTAGGAAAAAAGAAACTGGGTTTCAGACACGGTCTAAAAATACTTAGAAGAATAATCATTGAAAGCCTGTCCTGATGCAGACGCACGTGAAGAAAACCCGCACACGTGCGCACATAGCTACTATCTTAGGATATTTTTTCTCTTTTTATTTTTCTGTTGTTTTGTTGGTGTATTCTGTGTTTAGGATTTTGCGGAAGACGTCGATGTTGATTCCGAAGTTTTCGCAAA
>SOJY01000281.1 GCA_004376385.1 Candidatus Bathyarchaeum sp. | reverse complement strand
CTCGGCCTTCATACTTTCTTGGTATGAGGACGCCTTTATGGATGAACTGTTGCATTTTCTCTGACCAAGCTGGTGGTTTTCTGTATGATACTGCCTCCTTTCAGATAAATTATATGCTTGATATGAGTTTTCAATAATTGGTATGAATCTGTTTTCAGACATATCACTTCCTTTTCCTGAACAGTTTTACACCGTCCATCTCGATTACGTATTCAAAGCCAGCCTCTAAGAGTGCTCTCACACCTTTCACTGTTTTGGCGACTCGTGTTATGTATTCACGAGTGTTGTCATTCATTCATATGGGAACAGCACCAACACCAGCTTATAGATTGGAAGAGAAAAGTGAATGAAAAACATCATTCATTACGTAGTCTATCATATATTACGGAATAGGGAAGTGCATGCATTGGAGGATGTGAGAAATGAAGATTGCAACTGATGAGATAAGCTATCGTAGGGCTAATATCGATGACCTTGAAGCTTTGATTAGCTGTCGAGTCCGATTCTTGAACGAGCTCTATAATCATCCCGATGATGAACAAACTGAAGTTTTAAGAAAGTCATTACGACAATATTTCTATAAAGCAATTACTTCCAACGATTTCGTTGCCTGGGTAGCAGAATACAATGGAAGAATAATCGGTACAAGTGGAATGGTCGTTTGGCAAAGGCCTGCAAACTATGGTGATCTCGAATCTGGAAAGCTTGGGTATCTTCTAAATTTCTATACAATTCCTGAGGCTAGAAGAAAAGGCATTTGCACACAATTATTAAACGAGTTGATCAAAGAAGCAAGATTAATTGGACTGAAATATTTACACCTCAATGCTACTAAGGACGGAATACGCATTTACAGAAAAGCGGGGTTTGTTGAACCTGACGACATAGAGTTGGAATTGAGACTTAAATAGGAAAGTTACTTGACTTCGGGGGTGAGTTAATTCAAACTCAACATAAATGGGAAACCTGATATGGACTATTCGTTTAGGAGAGTAAATGACAATGATCAAGAAGTTGTAATATCTATTTACAATTATTTTGTAGAGAATAGTTTTGCTGCATACCCTGAGAAGAAAGTAGCATATGATTTTTTTGAAAAGTTAAAAGAAATGGCTAAAGGCTATCCATTCTATGTAATTGAGACGGAAGATAAAGAAGTAATTGGTTTTGGACTATTGCAGCGTTATCATAGTATGGATGTGTTTAAACGTGTTGCAAAGGTAATGTACTTCATCTTACCATTACATACTAGAAAGGGATTGGGCAAAAAACTTTTAAATATTTTAGTGGAGGAAGCGAAGGAGATGGGGATTGATACTTTGCTTGCAAACATTTCTTCAATGAACGAGATAAGTTTGAGTTTTCATGACAAAAACGGCTTCAAACAATGCGGAAGGTTTAGACGCATAGGGAAAAAATTTCGAAAAGATTTTGATGAAATTTGGGTGCAAAGATCTATCTGACGTACTGATGCATGCATGCTTGAAATCGTCGTGGGGTTGCAGCGGTTGACCTGCGTACTCGCAAAATCCAACTGGTCCTCAAGATTACAGAGCGCTAACATCTCGCTTATTCACTGCTTTCTTGGTGATCTCGAGTGAGCAAGTTGCGGTTTTCTTGCACCAATCTTCAGACATCTGAGCTGTTTCTCTATCTGTAGCCTAAGCCACATTCTTCACAGAGAAACAAGGTTTTGCCTTTGATTTGTGACCTCTTCACCAACTAAACACCCCTGCTGCTAAGTTTCGGTTAGGGACGGGCGCACGGCTTCCCAGTAGCCTTTTCTAGCCAGTTCGAGGCATTGGTTCAGAGTGAGCGTCATGCCGAGCTCGTTCGGGTTCTTGGCTCTCCATTCTGCAACGTGTTCAGCAGAACTGAAGAAATTGATGTAAGGGCAGAGATATGTTTCTAATTGGCCTTCCCCCACTTTGCTAGCCCCCAACCAGATGACGCATGAAGACGGTTCTATAGAGTTGACAATTCCTTTAGACATCTTGACCTGTACTGGTTCACTACAGTGGAAACATGCCGAATCGATTTTAATGGGTTGGAAAAAACCTTCGACTAGAGCGTCAAGAGCACAGGCAACGTAGACTTGTCTTTTGCCTGAAAGCTGGACTTTGTGGCGAGTTTTGTAGTTCACGTGGCCAAAGATCTTCTTACCTTTGAAGATTTCCTGGAAATGCGCTCTCGAACTTGGCTCTTCTAAGTTTTTCTTGATACGTTCTTGAAGAAGGGTGCCATACTCGTTTAGGGTTTGTGGTATCTGGCTCAAACGATCTAATACTCGAAGTCGTGTTCCAAGGTCTAGAGGGATCTTGACGTCGCCTAAACTTTCAGACATGAGACTCAACCAAGAAGAAAAGTCAGACAATCCCACTCTTAAATATTGAGATGGTGCAAATATGATCACTATCGGTGTTCACTTTGATAATATTCAAACACCTAGAGTATGAGTTCAGAGATGTTAATCATTTGGAGAAACTGTTGGAGCATGTAAAGGAGACCACATCACAGATAAGAGGAGTGAAACTAAATGACATATATTTTCCCAAGGGCAAAAGAGAATTTGTGTTGGCTCTGTAGAAACAAACATGCATGTGGGCTCTTTTATAGACATTTCTAGCAAAGTAGTTTTAAGGCTAAAAACATTGTTTTAGTAGTCTTTTGTATGCATGCGAAAAGGAACGTTGTGTAATTCAATGATAATGAGGTTAGAACGTATGAAAGAGGGTGGATATACAGAAGAACAAGTACTTGATTTGGCCAGAAGAGCTTACAAAGAGGGAACCGCTAGCTTTGACGTTGTCCCAGAGAAATGTGCTCTGCTAGTCGTTGATATGCAAGATGAGTTTGTTAAGCCACATTGGACACCGGATTGGATTCCAGAAGCAACCAGACAAGTTCCGTGTATCAAAAGACTGATAGGACATTGTAGGGAAAAAGGGATACCCGTCATCTTCACCGTTTATTCAAAGACGCACAACTATCTTGACCGCCCAAAAACTGGACCTTTGATGCCTGGTCGTTACCCTGAGTTGGCAATTGATCGATCTTCGTTTTTTGTGGAAGGACGTGTTTGGCATGAACTTGCACCGAGGGATGATGAAATAGTCATTCACAAGTCCTCCTATGGAGCTTTCTATGATACTCCGTTAGAGACCATTCTGAGGAATTTAGGAAAAGATACTGTCATAATTTGTGGGACTTTGACGAATTATTGTTGTGGGGTTACAGCTCGGCAAGCCTATGAAAGAAGCTTTAAAGTTGTTTTTGGGAGTGATGTAACATCAACAGATGATCCAGATATGCAGGAACCTGAGTTGAAGGTGTTGAGGAAGGGGTTTGCGAAGGTTCTGACTGCTGACAGGATCATTGAAATGCTGAAATAGGCTAATACATGCATGCATGTCGCAAAAAAGGGGGAAATGCGGGAGATATCTCCAGTGTTAGTCTAATCTCCATATTGTTTAGTATCTTTCAACTCAAACACTAACATAGTGGCTGGAGAATCGGCTTTTGGACAATGCAAAACTCCTTTTGGAACCAGAATACATTCTCCTTTCTTCAGATTGAAATTCTTCTCTTTCGTTTGTATTGTAAATTCTCCCTCAAAAACCAAAAAGACCTCATCACCGTTGTCGTGTTTATGCCAAACAAACTCACCTTCAACCTTTGCTATCCTGATTACGGAATCGTTAACAAACATTACATCAACAGGAGACCAAGGTTTACCGATCTTTCTTGAAAGCTCGTCCAAAGAAATCTTTTCCATTCAATCACCCTAATCCGTATGGTGCACGTTGTATCGCTTTGCATATAAAAGTGATTCTATAACATCTTGCTTTCTGTTCCAATGCATGCAAAAAAAGGAGGGTTGTTCCCCAAAACAGAATGTGTCATCACAATGTGATGGCAAGTTTCGGTAAATGTGTCTACTTCAGTGCGCTATGATCCTCTTAGAAAAAAGAGGTGGTGGGACACACACAATTCGTAATCACCATGTGATGATAGATTATATGTATGTTCGATATGAAGCAGCAGTTACAATAATGTCCCTACAGCTACTTTTTTTGGCAAATAGATCGTGTGGATTAAAATGTGGGTTGGTAGCGGCTGGCAATGTCCAGTCGTGGAGGTTCGTGATAGTTGATGTTAATCCTTGGGGTTCTTAGGACGTAGAATCTATTTGATTGGCTTTATGTCCAGAATCTCTTTTCGTTCCTTGCCTTTCAAGTCTCGAATAGCATAAAGCGTAATTACGGAAGAAATTCCTTTTCGTCTCAAAGATTTCACATAATCAAGAACTCTTTCCCTAGCACCTCGCATGTTATCCTTAAGTGCCCAACCGACACCTTTTCGCACCAAGTCCTCTTTATCCCAGATCAGGTTATCACATAACTCTAACGCTTCACCTGTGAACTCTCCGCTTGCCCCGATTTTCCTGGTAAATGCAACAACGCTTGCTCTTCGTTTCCACTGTTTTTTGGAGCTGTTCCACTTTCTCAGTAGGTTCAAGGTCTCTTTAGGATACTTTCGAAGCAAAGGTTGCACAACTCGGCTGCAAAACCAATCCGTTTCCGCCCAATTGCCTAAATAACCAGCAATATCATCCAAGAAGTCGTAGTGCGCGGGGGTTAAGTCCTCAACGCTAAGTTCTAGAATTGCATCCCCAAAATTCACCTGTTCAGAGAAGCCAGAAGCATAGAACATTTTGGCTAACTCAAACATTTCCTCGACACTCAGCTGCCTGAAACTGTCTGAGTAACTTCTAATAAGCTCTGTCTGTTCCGATGTTTCAATGCCGTAAGACTTGTACCTAACTCCAAAATACTGTGCCTGTGCGATTTTTATTAATGCCTTTTTGGGATTAGCTCTCTTCTCCAATTTTCTAACAATGTCTAAGTACAACTCTTTAATTTTCATGTCGACTCCTCTACTCCTCAGAGTAAAGGCACATCTTGTTGCCATCAGGATCTTCAAATAGTGCAAAGTGTCCGTATTCTGCTTCTTCACCAACGGGTGTTTTATTCTTGAATATCTTTCCACCAAACTGTTCGATTAGCTTGAGTTTTGCTGCGATGTTGGAGGTGGATATTGATGGAACTACAACTTGTTCTTCCGAGTTCAGCTCTGCACTTATTCCCTTTCCTGAGGGAGGCAGAACATCCAAAGAAGTCGTTCCTGGTTGTTGTTCAACTTTCCATCCAAAAACTTTTTCATAGAAATTCTTCGCCGTTTGAAAATGTTTTGAAGGAATGATAATATGGCATATGTAGCTCTCATCATTCATTGGTTTAATCTCCTTTGCATCTTATCCGTGTTATTCAGTTTTTATGACTTGTGCCTGTTAAGATGTTCCAACTTCTCCATACAGAGCGTAAGCGTGCAGTAAGTCTGCAAAATGAATGCATATATGCTTGTGCGAATCAATGTATGCAAGCCCAATTCAGATGAGGCACTGGCAAAGAGCTGGTCAAGATGGAAGAGTTTGGCGAATTTCCGCAACTGGAAACGGACAGATTGATTCTGCGAGAAATGACGCTCGATGATGTAGAATTTTATTTCCGCCATTTCAACAATGATAAAGTAGTAGAAGGCTGTTGCTTTCCAGGACCTAAAACCCTTGAGGCAGCCAAAGAAGAACTCGAACGTTACTGTATAAAGCCCTTCAAAGAAAACAGAGGTATTCGCTGGGGACTCGTCAGAAAAGGTGGGAGTGAGCTGATAGGAACCTGCAGCTATTACGATTGGATCAAAGCCGCGCGTCGAGCGGAAATCGGATACGATTTGGACCCTACATACTGGGGACAAGGCATTATAACAGAAGCACTGCGTGCTGTGTTAAAATACGGTTTTGAAAAAATAGGGTTGAACAGGATTCAGGCAATTATTGACTCGAAGAATACCAGCTCTTTGAAACTCGTTCACAGGCTGGGCTTCAAGAAGGAAGGAGTTTTTCGAGAAAGGAGCTACTTTAACGGACAATTCAGGGATGATGTCTGCCTTTCATTACTGAGAAAGGAGTGGACAAAAACTTAACACCTTCGTTGAAATACTCGGAATCGGATTTATGTACGCACATGCAGACTTCTTTCTCTATAAACA
>SOJY01000008.1 GCA_004376385.1 Candidatus Bathyarchaeum sp. | reverse complement strand
TCGACACCGAACCATACGGCAATGCATCCGGCTTCTCTCATTTTGAGTAGCAAATTTTTTGAAACCATATCCACGCGGGTTTCACAATCCCACTTTATCTTTAAGCCTCGCCTCAGGATTTCGTTACATATCTCTTCGGTTCTTGCTTGGTTCACAGTGAATGCGTCATCATAGAAGGTGTATTGCTTTTCACCGTATTTTTTATAGAGGTACTCAAGTTCATCTACAACTTTTTTTGGGCTTCGCATTCGGTATTTTTTCCCAAACATCCTTACGGCTGTGCAGAAGTCACACCAGAAGACACAGCCTCGGCTTGTCATAACTGGAAAAATAATATTTCCGTATTTATTGAATTGTTCAAGAGGGAACAGATGAACGGCTGGATACGGGAGTTCGTCAAGGTTTTCTATGTAAGGTCTGTCTGGGTTTTTTACGATTTTTCCGTCTTTTCTGCAGGTCGTTCCCACCACATCATGAAAACTTTTGCCTTCTTCTAGACGTTGCACCAGCTCCAGCAACGTATTTTCTCCCTCTTTTCTTACAACAACGTCTAATTGTGGGCATTCCTGCAAAGCGTTATCATCCCAGAATGTGACATGAGAGCCTCCAAGAACGGTTAAACAATTTGGCAAAGCTTTCTTAGCTACTTTAATTATTTTGAGGGCAGATTTGTAAGTAAGAGTAGTGGAGGTTAATCCAACAACATCGGGTTGACGTTTACGAAGTTCGTTTTCCACCTCGCTTAATGTGAGTTTGAGGGCTTGACAGTCGATGACGTTGACATCGTATCCGTTTTTTTCTAGGACGGCGGCAAGGTATCCGATGCCCAAAGGGATGAACGGTGGGTGTCGATGAGACCCTGCTGGGTAAGGTGGGTTCACAAAAGTTACTTGCATCCTTACAATTCGTCCTCAAATATTTGCGATTAATAGACAAAAAGGGTTATTAATAAAGATAATGCGGTGGTTCAGTATGGTGTTTTCGGGGTCTTCGCCTATGAGCGAGATCGTCTTGTTTATGGCTAACGTTTGATTTATGGCTCCCTCGTAGGTTCCTTTTTTCACGGATATGGTGTCGCCATCTGGGCATTGTCGACAGCCTCTTGAATAGAACCATATTCGTCGGGAACAACTATCGTCTTTGCCTCCGTTTTACAGTAAAGCTTTCCGAAAGAGACAGCAGAACAAAAGAAAACTATCAATAGAACAACCGTTGCTTTGATTTCTTTTGTTTTATATATAGCATAACAATTCATCCTTACCACTAAATCTAATAAAACATTCTTAGTCAAAGTTTCTTGACTAAGGTGAAAATGTTTTAGTCAATGTTTCTTGACAAAAAATCTTTTTAGATTAATTAGCGGACACATTATTTGATGGATAAAGGAGGCTTTGAACATTAAGACAGAAAAACTCAAAAGCATTATTTTTTTCATGGTTGTGCTGTCAGTAGTATCTATTGCGTTGTACTATCTTACTCTAACATCGTTTGGTTGGAACCAGTGGCTGCTGGTGACTGTGAACGTTGTTTTCTTCGGTCTTTTCGTGGCACTGCTACAGTTCAGAAGGAAAGTAGCACGCCTCCCCAGCAGTGTTTATTTGGCATTTATAGTTGCATTTTTTGCTGAAATGTTCGGTTTACCCTTAACCATGTACATTTTCATGGGAGTTTTCGGATACAACGAAATTTATTCTCTGGAATTCATCTTAACTCAAGGAATGGGACAAGAAATGTCCTATTTTTTCCATCACATAGTGTTTACCATCTCCAAAGTCATCATGGGCATAGGCATACTCTTGGTAATCTATGGCTGGAAACAAATCTACCAGGCCAAAGGCAAGCTTGTTACCACGGGATTATACCGCTACGTTCGCCATCCACAATATCTAGGCTTCCTTTTAATCACTCTCGGCATGAATGTTCAGTGGCTCACAATCATCATGCTTGCACTGTGGCCCGTCCTCGTAATCCTCTATAATAAACTTTCAAAAACAGAGGAAAAAGAAGCGGAAAAAACATTCGGAGAAGAATACCTAAAATACAAACGCAGGGTTCCAGCGTTCATACCACGCATACGAAGAAAAACAGTTAGTTCTTAACAATCAGTTTGTTGGATTAAAATTCAAGTTTAACGTTTAGTTGTTTCTGTGAAAAATATTTGTTTGAAGTCGTTTGACCGTTAAGTATGTTTCAACATTGTTACAACAACTAAAATTAATATCTGCCAAAATTTAGCTTAGTTTTAACATATGGATCAGGATGGGTGAAATCTTTCTCATCGAACGCTTCAAAGATAGGTAAAAGCATCAGAACTAAATCATTTTCTTAAAAATAGTCCAAAGTTTTGTTTTTCAGCAATACAAAACCTACCACTCATAATTTCAAATCATTAGCGCGAAGTTTTATATGTGCTTGGTAAATTGTTTAAGTGGTTCCTAGGTGTGAACATTCTGTAACAATTGATGTAGGAAAAGGCGATGAACGTACCCAGAGTTGTTATTGCAGGCCTCTACGGCGAAGGAGGCAAAACAACGGTTGCCACAGGAATAATGGGAGCCTTTATGAAAAAAGGGCTAAACGTTCAAGCATTCAAATCAGGTCCAGACCACATAGACGCCACATATCACACCGAAGTAACTAAAAAACCGTCAAGACACCTAGACGCATGGCTCACATCACCAAGGACAGTATTAGAGAGCTTTGAAAGATCAGCCAAAAACGCTGATCTAGCAATCATCGAGGGAGCGGGCGGCATCTTCCAAGGAATCCCACGACTAATAGACGACGTCAACGATTACGAAGGCACCGCCCAGATAGCCAGAATCCTAAAGGCACCTATCATTCTAGTTTTTGATATAGGCAGCATGTGGATGCACAGAGCCGAAGTTGCCCACGCCATTTTACACGTTTTCAAATTGTTAAACAAACAAGTGAATGTTAAAGGCGTGATTATAAACAATGTTAGAGGATGGCAACAGGCGGAGTGGGTGAAAAGAGCTGTTGAATCAACTACAAAAGTGCCAGTGTTTGGTGTGATTCCCTATAACGCGGAGATTATATTGCCTGCCAGACGTGGAGGTCTCATCCCGATACCTGAAAAAGAAACGTTAAAAACAACTCTCTCCGAACTAGTCGAATACGTTGGAAAACATATTGAAATTGACAAAATCTTGGATATAGCTAAACAAGCAGAGGAACTGCCCGACATAGAAAACCAAGTTTATCCATCCAAGCAGAGGCAAAAAAAAGTTAGAATTGGCATAGCATTCGACGAAGCTTTCAGCTGTCACAACCAAGACAACATCGACCTTTTGGAAGCATATGGAGCAGAAACCATTTTCTTCAGCCCAATTCACGACAAAGAGCTTCCACCAAACCTCGACGGATTATACTTTCCAGGCGGCTTCCCGGACAGGGTTGCAGAACACTTGGCAGCAAATCAAACAATGATACAGAACATCAGGAATTCAGCTTACGACGGAATGCCCATATACAGTGAACATGGAGGTTCAATGTATCTGACCAAATCCATAACAAATTTCAAAGGTTCTACATTTTCCATGGTTGGGGTTCTTTCAGCAAAAGCCGAAATGGACTGGAAGCTTCAGGCACTGGATTCCACACGGATGGAAACAATAAATGACAACTTGCTAACTCAAAAGGGAACTGTTATTCATGGTAACGACTTCCGCTTTTCAAGGATTATAGATATTCCAAAGGACGCGAGATTCGCCTACAAGATGCGAACCGGAAAAGGAATTGATGGCGAGCATGAAGGATTAATGGAAAACAACACACTAGCTGTAGTTGGGCTCATTTACTTTGCTTTTAACACAAAAATTGCCGAAAAATTCGTTAAACATTCTGAAGATTACAGTCACAAATAAAACATGGTTTATTACAACGATTTACGTAAGAATTACCGACTTCTACAGGTCAGCGTTTAGGAAGATAGTTCCATTATGAAACCTGAATACAGATGGCTTTCCGAATATGACAAACCGAAATATTGGAGCAACTTTTCCCCCATCTATTTCAAGTCTTTACCGTTCCTTTTTGGATTTTATTTCAATTTGAACGACAATAAACTACGAAAGTTTCTAAAGAAGCAAAAGGGAAAAACCGTGGATTTAGGATGTGGCAATGGCAGATTTTTGGCTTACGCAGATTTGGGTGTTGATTTTAGTAAAGAAATGCTTAAGCGCGCAAAAAGAACAGGAAAAGATGTTCTTCTTGCATCGATTTTGGACCTGCCTTTTAGAGACAAAAGCTTTGACACAGCATTCATGGCGGATACATCGGTGATCATTAAGCCAACTGAACTAAAGGAGGCTTACAATGAAGCAAAAAGAGTGTCAAAAAACTTTTATGATTTTCTAGCCGAAGACCGCACATATATGCCATTTATAATGTCAATCTTCCAAGGTATACATTTACCGCTCCAGATTACCGCATATTTAGCATTGTTTTTATCTTTCATCGTAGACAGATTCAGAAAATTGGTGGTTTCACGCGGAGAATCTATCTGTTAATTTTGTGACATGTAAACAGAACAACAAAGATGCCTAGTTTCATAAATGATCACATGCCACATTTAGCAGAGTCAGAGTTAAGACTATGTCAAACGAGCATACAACAAAAAGTTGTGGATAAAAGGCCTAATTTCGAAAAAACGCAAGTTTATATTATTCGTAAATAGTTCATTAGCATGGAATCTGGGGAAATTCAACATGAAAAACTCTAGCCCAGAAAAAGAGAACACCTACAGCTCAAGAGAGAGTTGGCCTCCTTACACATACCGGGATTATCAGGATATCGCACCTGAAACATACAATACATTCATGGAGTTCTTGTCAACCGAGAACACATCAAATAAGGTGATGGAGCTCCAGCCGTGGATATCCTTCTGCGATTCCCGATGTACATTCTGCTACTACCCAAACAACCCTTATTCCCTTTCCTTGATGGACCCCTATCTTGAGGCTCTAAAGAAAGAGTTGATGATGTACGCCAAAACAAAGTATGTTCAAACCAGCGAGTTTGATGAAATAGTTTTGGGCGGGGGAACACCAAGCCTCATGAGTAAAGACCAGATGTTTGGTCTAATAAAATTCTGTGAAGAAAACTTCAACACAGTAGACGACTACTTCATCAAAATAACTGGCTCCTCCAGAAGCTTCGACAGAGACAAACTCGTCGCAGCAGCAGAATATGGCGTGTATCAAGTGGACATGGGAGCCCAAACATTTGACAACAAACTACGAAGGATGCTTAACCTTCCGGACAGCGCAGAACATGTCGCAGAAGAAATCAGAACCGCCAGAAAACTTGGGCTCTGCGTATGCATAGACATAATGTACAACATTCCAGGACAAACACTGGAAAGCTGGACTAATACAGTGAAGAAGGCAATCGAATTGGACACAGAAGTTGATGCATATTGCCTTGAAGTGTACCCTGAAACGGTCCTGTATAAACAGATGCAAGAGGGAAAGGCGCCTCCTCAGGCTGACCAAGAATTAACGAAGCAAATGTATACCACAGCATACGAGCTATTCAAGGAAGCAGGCTACAAGCCGATTGGTCACGACCGTTACTCCAGAGACGAATGGCATGAAAAAGAAAACTGCATAAACGGCTGGCCATGGGCAGGCATCCTAACAACAGGAGCAGGATGCTTCATGGGATACCTCCAAAGATTCTCGTACTCAAACATCGAAAACGCGCATGACTACATAGCAGCAGTCAACGAAGGAAGATTCCCAATCGCAAAACTCTCAGAATCTACAGAAAAAGACATTATGAGAAAGGTAATGACAAGACTTTATATACGCCTACCAGTAGATAAACTGGAATTCAAAGAAAAATTTGGAAAACTCCCAGAAGAAGTTTACCCGGAACAACTCAAACGACTCAAAGCTAAAGGTTTAATCGAAATAGACGAAAAAGAGATTAAACTGACCGAATTAGGGGACCTTTGGAAAGCTAACATCGCATGGGAATTCACAGAACAAAAATAACGTTTTGTTGCCCTATTTTTCGCGCAACAATTTAGGCACATAAGCACATGCTGGATCAGAGGCGAAGAGGTCTCCGGTATAGATTTCTGCTCTGG
>SOJY01000192.1 GCA_004376385.1 Candidatus Bathyarchaeum sp. | reverse complement strand
CGTTGCCTTCGTAGACAAAAACGTCGGCTACACCGGCCTAGATTTCCTAGGGCTTGACCGCATCAACTACCCTGAAGACATTCGAATAATACCTGTGCCGTCCACAGCAATCATAGGCATAAAACATCTCCTCCACGCCTTCGCCTTCGGAGCAGACGGAATACTGGTAATCGAAGGACAACAAGAGATAGACGAGAGATTCACCAAGAAAAGAATGATCGAGATGAACCGTTCCCTTGCGGAAATCGGGATAAGGAGCATGAGAGCCCGATATAGCTATGTTCCGCTGCCAGTATATAAAAAGGCAGCAGATCTGTTTATCCGATTTACAGAGAGAATTAAAAAGTTCGGTCCTGTTTCTACGGAAAAACGCAACAAACTAAAAGAAAAATTCGGTCTCCTCTAGAAATTGTACAAGCGATTATCGGTTCCAACAGTGTTCAAAAGAAGCATACACAAGACTAGAATTGCTGAAACCTGAGCCTCAAACTGATGCGAATGAAGGGTCTAAAGTTGCGTAGAAAAACATAAAACGTAAAACATACCCCTCTAAACACTCTGTCATCACTAGGTAGGAGAAGATACAATGGATATAATTGTCTGCGTGAAGCACGTTCCTGAGACTGCAGAAGCAGAGATTAAGATCAATCCTGACGGAAAGGGAGTAGAGGAGAGCGGTCTAGTATTCGACATCAATGAATGGGACGACTATGCTCTCGAAGAAGCAGTTCAGATAAAAGAGAAGCTGGGGGGCACGGTCACTGCGGTAACGGTGGGCCCTGAAGCTGCTGGCAGCACATTAAGAAAATGTCTAGCTAGAGGAGCCGATAATGCAATAAGACTTACTGACCCGAAGTTCGAAGGCTCGGACTCCTATGCTATTGCGAAAATCCTGAACAAAGCTGTGAAAGATCTGCACTTCGACCTAATATTGACAGGCGCTCAAGCGGGCGACGACAGCTATGCTGCAATGGGGCCAATCTTGGCAGGACTTCTCGGAATTCCCCACGCAACTATGATCAAAAAGATCGAATTCAACAATGATACTATCCGATTTAGCCGTGAGTTAGAAGGCGGTCTGGAAGAAGTTGGTGAAGTAAGGTTACCTACACTCCTCACTATTCAGACTGGAATCAACGAGCCGCGCTATGTTTCCATTATGGGGATCAGAAAGGCAATGCAAAAAGAGATGAAAATCCTTGGATTGACTGATATAGGATTAGGTGAGGACGAAGTGGGCGAATCAGGTTCTTGGGTGAGAATTGAGAAGATGTATGTTCCACCAGTGGAGAAGCAAGCAGAGTTCTTGAAAGGAAGCCCAGAAGAGATAGCAGCCAAAGTTGCTGAAATCATCAAGGCAAGGGGGTTAGTCTAGATGAGTAAGATATTTGTCTTGGCAGAGCACAGGCGAGGCGAACTCAGAGAGATAACCTTCGAGATGCTGACGAAGGGTAAGGAGCTAGCCGAGAAAGCGGGCGCAGAACTTACAGCAGTACTATTAGGAAACAATGTCGGTGAATATGCGAAAACTCTTGCCGAGTATGCTAAGAAAGTTCTGCTGGTTCAAGATGCAAAGTTGGAGAATTTCAACTCAGAAGCATATCAGAAAGCTCTGTCTAATCTGATACAGGAACATAGTCCAATACTGATTCTAATGGGACACACCTCCTTCGGGGTGGACTTGGCTCCAAGTCTAGCGGTTTCAATGAA
>SOJY01000115.1 GCA_004376385.1 Candidatus Bathyarchaeum sp. | reverse complement strand
CTCATGGCAAAGTTTTCGGCTCCCATCTCTTTGGTTATGAGCCATCTGACTTTCAATTTTGAGCTTCCGCCTTCAGCATCTTTCGCTTCAACGTCTGTGTAAGGGAAGATTTTCATCTTGTTAGCCTCTCTAAAAGTAGTGTATAATCGGGGATATTAGTTGTGCGTCTGGTTTGTGATGTTTTGTTTTGTAGGTGTGCATAGGAAGATTTATTAGTAAATTTTTACTATATTTTGGTAAACATATACCGAGGGATATAACACGGGGCTACTCTCAACCCACGAATCAATCGTCTGGAAAAAATTTCACAACGGAAAACCCACCAGCGACATCGCAGACGAAAGTGAAGAAAAGTGGAGCTCATCTTACGTGTCGCGAGTTCTCAACAGAACAAGAAAAAAGATTGCAAAAGCACTTGAAGAACACGCAAAAAGTCACCGCCTCGACATCGAGAGCCTCTTAGACTACAAGGGACTGCTGATCGGATTCGACTATCAAGCGAACGCTCAAGTGTACATCGTCTTCACCGAGAAACTTGGAATCATCGTTTGGTACAAGCACAACTCCTACGCAGGTAAACTATGCCCTGACTGCCCAAAGGAATCCGAGTGCAGAAAAATCTTGGACACCCTCCTAGAAGAGTACAGCATCACCCTGCGACCTGATGAGAAAGAACTTCTCATGACTCAACAATCTATTGCGATTCTCAACAAGCTCGCGGCAAAACAGATTCCTCGGTATAAAAGAAAAAATGAAGGTGATTAAGTTTGGAAAAAAACGTTGAAGAAAAAGTAATCAAGCCTCCAATCAAGAGAGTTACTAGCGGAAAAATCTTCAAACCATCGAAGGCATTTCTGCATAAGAACCTATTTCGGGCTGCATTTTTGGCGGTCATTTTTTGGTTGACTGTTGTTCTCGGTTTCATAGGGGCATCCTTTCTGGGTGCGGTCGTAGAGCCAGAAAGTATTCCAAATGCCATTCAACACATCAACACTTGGATTTTCCCTATTAACTTCTGGGCAATCGTCATCAATCTGGTTTGGTTGATACCCGTCTTGATTTTCATTCCTTTCGAATTCAGGAGCATTGAGTACTCTGTGAAAGCTGAGACCGGTGAAACAATGCCTGAGATCTACGTAAAGCGCGGTGTCTTCACTATTACCCGAAAGCATGTGCCCTTCAGGACAATTACGAACATATCCAGCAGGGCAGGTCTTTTTGATCGACTGTTTGGTATCGGTTCAGTTCACATCGAGACTGCAGGTTATTCTGGTAGTAATCAGACAGGCCCCGAAGTCAAACTAGAAGGCATCGTATTCTATGAGGAAGTTCGAGACTTCATCCTGAATGAGCTGAGGAAGTTCAAGGCACCATATGTAATTGGAACCGAAGTGGTTCCTCGAATTGAAGAACCTGTACCAAAAACTGAAGGCTTGGACGACGAGATATTGATTACTTTACGTGAAATACGCGACATATTGAAGACCCAAAAGAAGCACAAGTGACACCCAAACAAGAAACATGGGATTTCTGTCTTGGAGCCAACAGTTTCAAACCCCTTTTTTTACTTTTGGTTTTATTTACTCTTTTTTCATCTTAAAGACATGAGGAATTTTGAAGGTTACAACGTGATTTTTGAGTGGTTTATTCAAGAAAGTTATGAGTGAATGGTAAACCTTTTTATATGGGAGTTGCTTGTTGAGTGGTATCGTCAC
>SOJY01000007.1 GCA_004376385.1 Candidatus Bathyarchaeum sp. | reverse complement strand
CCTCATCTTGGGATACGGAGTATACAGTGTTGTATGCAACTATTCTTTCGCTGGATAGGTCTGCGTCCATTTGGCTGCTTTCTTTTACAGCCTGATTGTAATTTGCGTTCTGTGTAAAGGTCCAAAGGAAGACGTTTGTAGCTACTGTCAATGCTATGAGCACAAGAAATATTGTTCCGATGACGGTGGAGACGCCCTTCGAACAACGTCTAAACCTATTTTTTCTATGCAACATCAAACCCCGCATAAAAAAGGGACCCCCTATCAGTCAAGATGCTAACAAAGTAATTTCCTGTTGTGAGAGCGCCGCAGGGGAGACTGAGGTAAACCGTCTCTCCTATGCCCAAGTCGTGATCTGGGATATCTACGCCGTCGAAAAACATAGGCTCCATGCCATTTTGGACGCGAACACTCTCTATTGTAACGTTACCTATGGTACCGCTATTCAGCAAGTAAATGCTGATGTCTCCAGAGGAACCATTATAGAAAATATATTCTACAGTCAGCCTCTCCTTCAACCTCGCTATCTCAGCATCCGTTGTTTCACCGTAAGTCTCAGCGTAATCCGAAGTCCTGAACTGCGCCCAGGCAAGCACCGTAAAACTCAATGCAATAACGACACTAGCCATTATGAGGCTGGCGATCACGGGGCTTAAAGCCCGCCTATCAAAACATTTCCTAAACATTCTTCTCACCAATTCGCTGAGCCACCTCTCTCCCGCTTTCTAGATATACAAAAACAAAACATAAGCAAGTAAGCAGCAACACGAAGACCGACAGATATGGCATAACTGGAAGCCACAAGGACACGATTGATTGTAGTAATAGCGAAGATAACGGCTGAGATCGCGCATGAAACGCCTAGTCTGTTAGATAAACAAACGATTTTTGGTTTTTTCATATGTATTCATTCATCCTCAAATCTATCCCAAGATATCATCCTAATAACGCCGGAACAACCTTTGACGCAACGATAGCGATAACAACGAGTAAAGCGGAATGTTTGAAACCAGCAGCCAAAGACTCTTCACTAATCTTGCCTGCAACAAGCCCAATCAGATAGCAGTGAGTAATCACGGATACAGTAAAGATCAGAGTAAGGAAATCGGTGTTAGTCGCGGCAGCCGTAGTCTCAGCACCCATGGCAATTGTATTGGTAGTGAAAAGAAGAGTCATGAGAGTTGTTGATACCAGCAATATTGCAGCAAAGTAAGGCATAATCATGTAAGGTCTAACGCTCATCTTCTTCTCTTTCTCAATTTCTTGAGTCATGTTGTTGAATCTTGCAAGAGATTCAATCATCGATATTGTCCCACCCCCTACATCAACAGCTTCCAAGAGCAAAAACATTACAATCTGGGACATCCAACTCTTGGTTTTCTTCACGAAATCCATGATCACGTTTCTCAGGGGAATCCCCCAACCAATATCAGAGGACATCTTCTGCAGTTCCTTAGAGAATGCCCCGTAATCCCTACCAGAAAGATTCGCAATACACGCCTCTGGAGAAAGCCCTGTCTTTCTTGTTTCCGTCAGATCTCTAAGAAAGTTAGATATACCACGCTCCATGCTAGATTTTCTACCCGCAATCTTTTGGTGCACAATAGCAGGAGGCACAACAGAGACTATCAAAGTGATAGAAACCGCGATTGGCAAATCAACAAGATTTGCCAGAAATTGGAGTGGTGTTTGCACCATTCCAAAGAATCCAGTTAGCAGTAAGAGAATTACAACACCTATAGCAGATGAGAGGGCGTATACTTTGTATGGTCTATACTCGCTGATTGGAGTTTTTGGTTGCATGCCGTGAGCCATCCATATGAAAACAATAGAGAGCAAAGGAGTGAAAACGTATGTATACATGATTACTCCGGAACCCATGTCCAAGCCTGTGCTGTATATGGACTCGACGCTGAAGAGTATGTAAAAACAGAGGGACATGAGAACCATTACGATGATAAATGATTCCAGAAGCATTCCCATACGCTCGGCAGCAGCCTTGGTCTTCATTGATCCTGCCTTGAAGATGTCATGTGCCTTTGTTTCAAGGAAGTGAATAACGTCACCACCAATAATAACTGTGGAAGCATAACCCGAAACGAAGTCTCTAAAAATATCCAACGGATTATACTTCGCCGCTTTTTGCAGAGCAGTAAGCGGGTCTACCCCAAAAATTTCCACATCTCTAATCAGAGCTCTAGCTTCCTTACGTGTCGCAGGCAACAAGTCAACGTCAGCAAGCCGCTTGAAACTCATGTAAGGCGGTATACCTCCTGACGCCATAACCGTAATGTATGTTGCAGTGAAAGGTATCTCCCGCTCCAAAGCAGTAGCCCTTTCGCTGGCTCTTGAACTAGGAACAACCATAAAACCAATCATGACATAGATTGGCATGGGTACCAAAAATATTAGAAAAAGAATTTTAGTGAAATATATGAGAACAAGTGCAATTATAGATACGGGTAGAGTCAATATTACAAACAAAAACATTAAGGAAATGTAGGTTTCAGGATAAATTTTGATTCCTGCTTTCGCTAAGTGTTCCTTGAATTCAAAGACTCCACTCAGGAATTTTGGAGCAAAACTGCCGAAAAGACGATAGGCAACGCCTTCAAGAGTTTTTAGCAGGGGCATCAGCTAAAACCTCCTTCTCGTAGAACTCTTCAGGTTTGGCGCTGTATTCAGTTATGACCCCCGTGACATCTCTGTAACTTCTAATGTTGCGTTGTCGCATCCAGCGCAACACGTTTTCTCGTCGTTTCATCTCAGCCATCAATTCGTTCCAAGATAAGCCGCTACGTTCGGTTATGACATTAAGCATTATACCGTTTTTGAGATTGGAAACGTGCATGTCGCCAGAGGCTTTCCATGTGAAAGTGTTTCTGTAATCCTCGTAATCAGCAATTTCGTCCACGGAAAGTATTCGTCGGTAAGCGCTCATTTCACCTGCTTTCGACTGCGGCAAGTGTACTCTCTGAATTGATGCTACAACGTTCATAAGAGGCATGTATGCAGGTGCTATATCCATTGGTTTCTGGATCAAACGCTTGACAGCCGAATCTATGGAATCTGCGTGCATAGTAGCCATACCACCGTGACCTGTTGCCAAGGCTTGGAACAGGGTATATGCTTCGCTGCCTCGAATCTCGCCGACTACTATCAAATCTGGACGGTGTCTCATCGAGGTTTTGACTAGGTCGAAGAGGGTTACTTCTCCGGTGAGATTTTCTCCGAGACCGTAGCTTCTCCTTGCAATTAGGGATATCCAGTTTTCGTGAGGCAGGTTTAGTTCTGCGGTTTCCTCAATTGTGATTATCTTGCTGCCGGGCTTGATTAAGCAGGCTACGGCGTTGAGGAATGTTGTTTTTCCTGATGCTGTTCCGCCTAGCACCATGAGGGAAGCTCTGTTCTCCAGACAAATCCAGAAATAGGCCGCCATCTCCTCGGATAACGTGCCTAGTTTTATCAGATCGATAATTGAGTAGGGGTCATCTCGGAACTTTCTTATGGTAAAAGCCGTTCCGAAGGGCGTTACTTCCCTTCTGTAACAGACAGCGAGTCTGTGTTTTCCGGGTAAAGAGGCGTCAACTATGGGGAAGGCGGAGCTTACGTGTTTTCCAGCCATGTGAACCAGCTTTACTACGGCGTCGTCTACTTCTTGGTCGTCGTGAAAGATCAAGTTTGTTTCAAGGTTTTCATATCTTCGGTGCCAGACGTAGACGGGTCTCTCGACGCCGTCACATGAAATATCTTCTATGTTTTGGTCTCGCATCAAAGCGTCGATTTTGCCGAAACCGACAAGGTTTCGTTGGGCGTAATAAAGGATTTTGGACCAAGAAACGTCGGGCAACCAACCTAAACTAATTCGGTATTTGCCAACGATCTTTTCAGCTTCAGTGACGAAGAATTGTCTAGGGTCCTCGATTTCTGTTTCTGGTGAAGCAATCTCAGCGAGGAGGATTTCCAATATTCTGTCGTAAACGTTTCGTTCTAGTATGTCTAATCTGAGTTCATCTAGAACGTATTTGTATTCGCCAGTTACTGGGTTTCGGGCGATGGCTGCGTGAGCGAAGGGTTCGTAGAGGGGATACCTTTCAACAATTTTATAGCCTTTGGGCAAGGGTCTTGGCGGAGGCGATGGAGGTATGGCTTTTAGTTTTGTTTTCTTGAAAATTCTGCCGGCGGACTTTAACGCTACTGAAACTCTCTCATTGAATCTCTTGATCCGTTGCATTGGAGTTCTCCTATACAGTAGGATTTCTCACCAAGTATTAAATCTTGCGTCTCAATAAAGCATATTATTAATAAATTATTTTGTACATCTAAACGCTAACAAACACACCATATTCAGCACATCAAAAAGATAGTTCGAAAGGAGGCATCTTTCCGGAAAGTCTAAAGCCGTGGCTTACAGGCTATCTCCTTTATTTTCAAATCAAAGAAAGCGTGCGTATTACTTGGCTTCAAAACTACGGCGGTGTCCGCTCCACTCCCAGAGCCTCCGATCACAATGGCTTCCTCATCTGTTCTGATCAGACCTGCATCGGCTGCCATACAAGCAATCTCACAGGCGACCTTTACCCCCTGACCAAAAAGACGAAGAACATTTGAGACAATTCCGTCAACTTGGATTGTTCCAAACGTTTTATTGACAGCTCTCCCCAATGTTCCAAAGGCATGTGCTGTTGTTATGATTTTTGCGCCGTTATTTTCAATGATACTGCGGTTCTTGGGATGAAATTGTTGAACATTAGGTTTCGTGAATCCGGTAACGTGTGTTACCACCACTAGATTGTAGCCCTTGAAAACTTCGGAAGCCTTAACGCCAGTCTCACCGGTTGTCGAAGCCACAACGATGTTTTTAACTCCAAGTTCTTCGGCTCGCTCTTTTGCCAGCTTGAGGGTTTCCTCAGTGTTTTTAGGTCCCGGTTTCTCAAAATAGACGGTCTTGCAAACGATGTTCGCCATATCAAACAGCTCCAATCAAGTTTTCTCAATGTGAAATTGATTAAACGGACTTATATTTGTTATAAAAGTTGCAAACATGTGTTCTGTTGGTTTTTTTGTTTCGTCATATATCAAGTTCATAAATGCTGTAGGCGCTTTTCTGCAGAGTTGCGTATTTTCGTAGCATTTTGTGTTTTCACGAATTTGTCATCCTTCAATTTTAGCTGTTTCGGTTTAGGGGCTAAATTTTAGCTCCCCAAACCAAAATTCGTTTTTCGTGGAAACGTTTTTGTGTTGTTGCTTGGTTTTTCAGAAAAAAGGTTGTTTTCAACAATCTTCTGTTATTAGTATACTACTATGATTGATGGGTTGGGGGTTAAACTTTAATTCTATTATCTGGTTCAACTCTGACGGTGAAATGTCCTATTCCTGCTAGAAGCGGAAGGATATGAGAAAGCAGTTGCTCTGCACTTAAAGAGCGTTCTGCACCATTTGAACTAGTTTGAATCCAGCCATCCTTTCCTTTTCGATATTTCTGTATCCATCCATGTTTTGACATGATGTAAATTGTGCATTCAGAATTCTTCATGGCTGTCCCTTCGGCAGATAAATATTAAAATTTAATGTTTGGGGTTGGGGTTAAAATTTAGCCCCAAAAATCAATCATATGTGGTTTTCTCAGTCGGTTATCATTCTTAGCCTGTTTACTGTTTACATATTTTTTCTTTGAAGAAAAAAGTAAGGGCAGGGATTCCTCCTGCTAAAGTAAAGATTATCGTGAAAGTCTGATTGTTTAGATGAATGAATGGAACAATAGCACTAGCCACAATATAAAGCCCAATTAGAATGATTAGTGGATATGCAACAAAGTTTTCAACCGCTTTACTGACTTTATCCGATTCCAAGGAATCCCCCGATGATTATAGTGTATCTTACTAAAAAAGATATCGTATGAAGCTTAAGGGCGTATAGTTTTGGGTTTGGGGTTAAAATTTGCCTCATAAGTAAGACTTGCCTCAAAAGTCATATTAGACGGCTTCTTTACAACCTGATTTTCCAAAAGACAGACATATTCAGCATATCCACCGCCATTATCTGCAACGCTTTGTTAGGTTTTGTTATTATGGTCTAAAGTTATTACTACATTTCCCTTTTTGTGCCCTTTATCAACATAGCTATGAGCTTCGACAATTTGTTCCAACGGATAGCGTCTATCTATGACCGATTTTAACTTTCCCGCCTCAATAAGCTC
>SOJY01000058.1 GCA_004376385.1 Candidatus Bathyarchaeum sp. | reverse complement strand
ACTGGGCATGAGTAAGGAGCACTACGACCTGTACGAATGGCTAAAGTGAATAACAAGCCCAAAAGCAGAAAGAATGGAAGAAGGCGACAATTTCCTTTACCTCTATAGGCGATATGTTATACTAATTCACTTTATGGATTGCCGACTACCTGACATTGTCATTCCTGCGAAAGCAGGAATCCAGGAAATCCAATCAAGACGGTTTTCGCCATTTACCACAGTGTGATTGGGTACCAAAGATGTCCTCGCTTGGCTCCTTACTGTTCACCAAAGCTAGTCGATATGATCCAGTGTGTAGACGACGTTCCAGTTCTGCATGAAGGGCACGAAATGGCTGTTTCAGTCCCTCAAAATGTACAAGTGAGTCTATATACTCATGCTGATGCAGGCGGGCAAGTGTTCTCACAAAGCGATGAAATTTAAACTCCTTCGGCATTCTTTTGATTATGGCCTTGAAGCGTTGCTCCAAAATATCTATTGGATTGGTTATGCTCTTCTTCATCTTCGCTTCCAATCAATTAGATTGTTCGCTTATTGGTTTCGTGAATAATGCTCTTCGAGTACCTCAATGCTCGCCTTTCTCACACAGCTCCGAAGTAAAATTCTTTTAGCTACCTTAAAATCTCTGCACTGGTCCCGGTTTACTCAGCTCGATGAATCAAGGTTGCATATGCCCAGTCCATCTTCTGCACACGATAGATGTCATTGCCTTTGAACAACACTACATAAGGCTGATATCCAACATAACCACCAAGTCGATTCTTCGCGTTAACCTGAGTCTCGATCAGATAGCCCAACCAGAGGACCTCGCCCCCAGCAAGGAGTCCTTCGTTTTCGTACGCCTTAACAGGCTGACTGAATTTATATCTGGCACTTTCAGAATCTATTAAGACCGACTCAAAGTATTCTTTGATTGCTAGTTCGTAATTCACAGGTGGGGAGCCATAATTGGCGTCCGCCTCGGGTTGTTGAAAGCAAGAGGAGCATCCCGACAGAAGTATCGACATTGCCAATAGGTATATGCAGTTTGCGAATGTTCTCATAAACATATCACTCCCTTGTAGGTTTACAATGGTTGTAGAATCGTTATTATCGAAGACCACGTTACGATTCCAGATCCAAAAAACAATCCCGCCCTACTATTTCGACCTAAAATACGATCGATTTTAACAAAAAATCAAGAAAATGTTCTGAAACCTCACGTCGGATCTTTTTGGGGAACAGCGGAGCAAGTAACAACCCGAGGATGGGCTCTGCTTGTTTATTGTCGCTGATCGGCAACTCCAATCATATTAAGCGTCGCGCTAGATTTCTGCTTTACACACCATTTCCTAATTCTAAATTCTCTCCATCTTTTCCTGAGTATAGACGAAGGGCTAAATTCTAAATTCTCTTCCTTCTTATCCGCCTTTTTTAGCGTGGATTTTTTCGGTTACAAGAACTAGAGGAAGAACTGGATGGTTTGGAGTTAAAGCTTGAATGCCCTTGGGGGAAAAGATGTGCAAGGATATACGCTTTGAAGCAAGAAGGTGAAATGACCGAAGATCTTAAAGACTGGGCAGTAGAAACGACGCTGAAATTTTACGATGTATTCAAGCCACGATTAGATAAGCTCCTTAAAAGCTAAAAGCTGCTATGTTCCACAGCAAGTCGGCATCACGTTGCTCAGGCTGCATACATAATTTCCATATTGTTCAATATCTCCTGTTTCCGGAAGGGATTTCGCAGAGCATCTTTTTCTACTATGTCCACA
>SOJY01000056.1 GCA_004376385.1 Candidatus Bathyarchaeum sp. | reverse complement strand
TAACAAAACAAACGCTGTCTGCGGCAAAATCGACAACATTCAAGCAGACCTAGTAGATCAAGCCATTGAATTGTACAATAAGAAAGACTTTCGTTCCTTCTGGGATGCTATTGAGTACCTAGACGTTTTTCTTTCTGTGAAGGAGGGGTTAGGTTGTTTAAAAACAAAAAAGAAGGTGTAATGAATGGTTAACCCCAAACCTGGTGATTTAGTTTATGCGATAACAACAGACGATGTTTTAATCAAAAAAGGTAGCTGTGGAGTAATAGAAGGCGAAGAAGGAAAAATAAAGAAAACATACAGTGTCCTTTTCAATCCCTCTACTATACCTTGGTGGAATAAAGGATTCATCAATTCTTCTGGAGGACCAAGCCGATTCATCAAAGCAAACTACATGAATGACACCAAAAAAAGTAGGCTTATCAACTTTCAGTATTTTCCCGGTTTACCTGCTACTGTAGCTGCAAGAACCAAAAGGAAGAAAGTTCGCGTCTTTGAGGTCGATCTGTAATGTCAGAAAGAATATTGAAGCATGCACAAAAAATGGCTGATGAAGCCCTAAAGAAGCAAACACAAGAAGGTCTTTTTAAACTATTTAATTTGCTTTCATGCAAAGGAGTTGCAAAAGAAATTAAAGCTGGAAGGAATGTTACAGGAAATGTGGAGTTTGGCATTCGCATGTGTATTCATGACAGATTTGGTCCTAGAGTAGATGTTGAAACTATGAAGTTTATTCCGCAGACAGCAAAGTCTAAAGAACTTGAAAAAAAGTTTGTTGGGACTACAAATAAACTCCTTGAAATAGGTGGTTTCCGTAAAATATCTCCGAAATTTTTGGCGAAATTGAAGCAAAAGGATAAGGCATTTGAACAAAAAATCAGGAAACGCCGAGCAGCAAGGAGAAAATAACATAGAGAATTAACGCAATCCACATAGACTCTTCGTAAACTGGTCCACGAAGAGGCTACCTACCTATAGAGACTCTTCGTAATTTTGTCACTTCCACCACGTAATCATATGTAGCCAAAATGTTTTAAGTGCAACGGTCAACATTATATCGTTGAATATGTCATCAGAAATTGAGATACTACAGAGCATACATGATGAACTCAAAAAACTAAATGCTCCTAAGTCACAGGCGCAAGTGTTAAACGAAAGAGCGCGTTCCAAATAGGCGGACTTGCTCGGATTCATTGCCGCAATGAGGAACGACTCCTCCAGCACATTCAATGGCGTTTAGCGGAGTAGGCGGATTTTCTTGAATGTGGTTACAAGTCCACGTATATATTGTCTGCAAACGCTTTTAAGTAAACCGCTACATAGAATCATATGTGTAACCTAATATGTATGTGTTAGACCCCAAAGCAATAGTTTGCAAAAGCTGTGCAATTTATGTAGATTGCAAAAACTCACTAAAAAATAAGGCCACAAAGAATGCAGTGTGTTTCACGCGCATCAAACCAGTAACCTTATGTGACCCCACAAAATGCGGGAAGCGCTGGTATGTCTGTGAACTCCCGCAGAAGGGCAAAGTGTTTTCTTCAAGCGAATGTAATCTATACAGGGTACTTCTGCCCGAGGAGAGACCCAAGCATGTTCCACCCAAGCCTATCCTCTGTTTAAGATGCAAGAAAACAGATTGTGAAATGATTCAGAAGGGAACGGCGACGAGCTGCAAATCGTATACACTCATTTCACCAGTGACAATTCTTTGCGAAACCTGTCCGAGACTCCACATTTGCGATTTGCCAATACAAAATA
>SOJY01000199.1 GCA_004376385.1 Candidatus Bathyarchaeum sp. | reverse complement strand
ATAAAGAGGCTCTGTTTACTAGCCTCTTCGCCTGTTTTTGTTTTCTAGACTTTGAATGCTGAAGGGCAAAGCTTGTTCAAAGTGCATATGCTGCATTTTGGTTTTCTTGCCATGCAAACGTTTCTTCCATGAAATATTAGCAGGTTCGTGATTCTCTTCCATTGACTCTTCGGCACAATCGCCATAAGGTCCGCCTCGATCTTGTTTGGGTCCGTGTTTTCTGTTAATCCAAGTCTTTTGGAGAGCCTGCGAACATGGGTATCCACAGCTATTCCTACGATAACTCCGTAGGCGTTCGACAACACAATGTTAGCTGTTTTTCGGGCAACACCCGGCAACTCAATCAACTCTTCCATTGTGCGAGGAACCTGCGAATCATACTTTTCAACCAGCATCCGACCAGTATTCTTGATGTTCTTGGCTTTGTTTCTGTAAAAGCCCGTGGACCTGATATCTTCTTCAAGTTCCGCTAAATCTGCGTTGGCATAATCTTCTGCAGTTCGGTACTTTTTGAAGAGGGATTTCGTGACAACGTTTACCCTTTTGTCGGTGCATTGAGCCGAAAGAATTGTAGCCACTAATATTTCTAGGGGATTAGTGTAATTCAGAGCCGTCTTCGCATGTGAATACTCCTTCTCCAGCAACTCAATAATTTTCAGCACCCTCGTCGTGTCAACGATTTCTTTATGTTCTTTCACAACAACACACTCCAACCTTTTTGGTTATCTCATGAAAAAGCCTCGTTAACTCTTACAAAGCTAACTTAACATAGTTGTTTTGGTGGCTAAATAGTTTGAGCAACTCACCTTTTTTTCCAGTGATTGCTGTGAATTGTGTTAAAAAAAGAAAAAAGGGGAAAAAGAGGTGTTTCTTGGAAGATAGTTTTAGATTAGGAGAGTTGTGTCTGCGTCTGCGGCTATGTCCAAGAATGCTGCTGCACCTGCGATTTGATCAACCTCAGGAATCAGAGTATCCTTTGTTACCCCAAACATCTCCATCGTGGGGCTGCAGGCATAGATTTTCACGTTTCCCGTCGCCTTCATCCGTTTAAGCATCTCGTAGGGCGTGGGATAGTTCATCTCTTTTAGTTTCGTTTTCAGCATCTCTTCGTATTGCTTGTATGTTGCGGGGAGTCCAGCTTTCTCCATGGCTCCCTTTTTGAGCATGTTGAGTCCCCAGAAAGTGAAGTATAGATGTACTTCCATGTCCATGGCTGCTGCGGTGGAACCTAGTGTGAATGCACAGAGGAGCTTGTCTATGGTGCCGCTGTGAATGATTAGGGCGAGTTTCTTTTTTTCTGGCATAAAATTTTCCAACCTTTGTGTAACATACACTTGTTATAACGCTGTTATAAATTTTTTGTAGAGGTGGTTGTCGTGTTTTTGTGGCTTTGTTTGGTGCGCCACAATGCTTATAAAATACACATGAATATATATTCATATGAAGTTTATCTCAGGTAAAGGGATGAACCACACGAAAAGGAGAGAAAAAAGAAATGATGAGAAACGTTATTGAAAACAAGAAAAAAGAAACGCCTTTTCAGATGTTCTTCCTGAAAAACGACCAAGACGAAACCGTTGAGGTTAAAGTCGACGAGATAGACTTTGAAGAAGTTAAAAGCCGCCTCGAAAAAGGAGAATTT
Source organism: Candidatus Bathyarchaeum sp. (assembly GCA_004376385.1). Taxonomy (GTDB): domain Archaea; phylum Thermoproteota; class Bathyarchaeia; order Bathyarchaeales; family Bathyarchaeaceae; genus Bathyarchaeum. Next base: position 4,734 of record SOJY01000199.1, on the reverse strand, counting down.
GTAGATATAACCCGCAAACGAGAGCATAAATCAGACGTAAACTTCATTGCCGATGAGTTAGTAAAAGAACCATGGTAATTCCTTAGAAACTGAAAAAGGGGATGAAAAACAGTATGGTGTTAAGAAACATCGTTAAAATTGATGAAGAGAAATGCAACGGCTGCGGATTATGCATACCAGCCTGCGCAGAAGGAGCAATCCAAATAGTAGACGGAAAAGCAAGACTGGTCAAAGACATATACTGCGACGGCTTAGGAGCCTGTCTAGGAAAATGTCCCCAAGACGCCATAACCGTCATACAAAGAGAGGCAAAGGAATTCGACGAAAAAGCAGCAGAAGAACACGTAAAAAGAACTAAAGCAGCATCCACCACTTCATCTGTCCGCTCGCCCCCACTGTTATGTCCGTCAGTAAAAGCGATGCAACTTGAAAAAGACCTCAAAGAAAAACCCGCCGTAAATCTTGCAGAAAAAAGGGCGTCGAGAATTTCTAACTGGCCATACCAACTAAAACTGTTACCTCCTAATGCACCCTTCTTCGAAAATACGGACTTGCTAATAGCTGCTGATTGTGTGCCCTTTGCTTATGCAGATTTTCATGAGGATATGCTGAAAGGCAAAACTCTTGCTATTGGATGTCCTAAACTTGATGATGCAACGCTCTACAGGAACAAGTTGGCTGAGATATTTCGGAATTCCAACATACGAAGCGTCACCGTGGTTAACATGGAGGTTCCATGCTGTTTCGGTTTGCATCGTCTCGTCAAGGAAGCTTTAGAGCTTTCGGGAAAGAGCGTTCCGTTGAGGCAGCAAACAATTAGCATAAAGGGAGAAAAAATATCGCAAAGTTAAACATTGGAGATGGAAACAAATTGGCAAGTTCTAACTCTGAATCGTGTCCGGGCATCAAAAAGTTCCTTCGCCCTAAACCAGAATACATTCAGTGCCCTAACTGTGCCGGAAGCGTGGAGATTTGGAGCGACGAGGACACTAGCGTATGTGACATATGCAACAAGGAAGTTGGCAGACCCGAAAAAGAGAAGTCATGTCTAGACTGGTGCGAATACGCAGACAAGTGCAGAGCAATAATCGAAAGCAAGAAGCATTGACAAACAGAGCCTCTTTATGTTTCCATGTTTTTCAGAAAAAAGCTAGTTTTCAACAATCAGCTGTTATTAGTCTCCTAATATGAGCGGCATTCAGTAGAGCGGTTATTTTTTTGCTTCTTTCTTTTTTTGGTAATCTTTTATGGCTTCATGTAAGGCGTCTGCAGCTAGGTTGGAGCAGTGCATTTTGATGGGAGGAAGACCTCCAAGGTTCTCCGCTACGTTAGCCCGTGTGATTTTCATTGCCTCTTCAATGGTTTTACCCATTGCAAGTTCTGTGGTCATGCTGCTTGTGGCTATGGCTGCTCCGCAACCAAAAGTCTTGAACTTGATATCAACCAACTTGTTGTCTTTCACTTTGATATACATCGTCATTAGGTCCCCACAAACGGGATTACCCACGGTTCCAACACCGTCTGCGTCTGGAATTTCGCCTACGTTTCGGGGTTTCATGAAATGATCCATAACTTTTTCGCTATACATTTTACATCACCTCAAGATTTCCTTCGGGGTTAGGGGCGAAAGCGCCCGCAATCTTTTCACCACGTCTGGTAATACTTCTAGCACGTAATCCACATCCTCTTCCATGTTCTGTTTGCCCATGGTGAAGACCAGAGACCCGTGAGCCTCTTCGTGGGCTAAGCCTATAGCCAACAGCACGTGGGAGGGCTCCAAGGTTTTTGAAGTGCATGCAGAGCCGGAGGATACTTGAATTCCATGCATGTCCAGACCTAAAATGAGAGATTCACCTTCTATATAACTAAACCTGAGGTTTGCGTTGTTGGGAAGTCTCTCGGTGGGGTGACCATTCAAGAAAGAATAATCAATCGTATCCAGAACACCCGTAATCAGCTTGTCCCTCAGTCCTGTCAAGCGTTTGCCCTCGGATTCCATCTCCTTTTTGGCAAGTTCAGCTGCTTTGCCCATGCCAACTATGCCCGGAACGTTTTCTGTGCCTGAACGCAAGCCAGTTTCTTGACCGCCGCCCTGAATGATTGGTTGAGTTTTTGTTCCCTTTTTTATGTATAGGGCTCCCACGCCTTTGGGTCCATACATGTCGTTGGAAGAGATAGATAGAAGGCCTATGTTTTCTTCTTTAACGTTGATGGGCACCTTTCCTGCCGCAGCTACGGCATCCACATGAAAAATGATGCTGTTTTCTTGGGCTAACTTTCCAATCTCACTTATCGGCTGAATTGTTCCAATCTCGCCGTTCGCGTACATAACCGAAATTAGGATTGTTTTGTCCTTTATTGCGGCTTCGACTTTTTCGAGGTCAACTACTCCCTGTTTGTCCACGGGAACGTATGTTACTTCAAAGCCCTGCTTTTGAAGGAATTTGCAGATGTTTATCACGGATATATGTTCGACGGCTGTGGTGATTATGTGGTTTCCTTTCTCCCGGTTACGATAAGCAACCCCTTTAATCGCCAGATTATTAGATTCTGTGCCTCCTGAAGTAAAGATGATCTCTCGAGAGTTCTCTGCAGCTACCAGCTGGGCAACCTTCTCTCTTGAAGCAGCTAAAGCTTCTTTGGCGATGTTCCCAGAAGAATATGACGATGAAGGATTTCCGTAATACTCCATGAAATATGGTTTCATGGCTTCGAATACTCTAGAATCTAAGGGCATCCCAGCCCCGTGATCCATATACACTTTTCTCAATCGCCACAATACATCCTACTTTATTTTTTTGATGATAAAACGAAACTGGTCTTTTTCTTTGTGCATCTCAAGGAGTTCAAGACCAAGTCTCTTGACCAGACGGGGTATGTCTTCCTCAGACGCTGGGTCGTCTGCGATTACCTCCAAAACTTCGCCTACAGCCAATTTATCAATCTCTTGGCGGGTCCTAAACACTGGTTCAGGACAGTAAAGACCGACGCAGTCAAGGTTTCTGTCAGGTTTAATTTGGTCACCCAATTACAAACCTCCAACAGACAAAAAATTTCACACATAACCTAAATACTTTCCCCTCTATTTAATTATAACTATGTTATACACTTGACTGGAGTAAACAAAACATAAAGAAGGGCTTGTGGGCGCCCCCAATACACCCAACAAAACCATCTTTTTCTCAAATATCCTCTGGGGGAGGCGGGATAAGCCCCTGTTTCATCAGCAGATTCGTGGATTCTCGGGCATTCTTAATGATGTGAGTCGCCTTTTCCCAGAGTTCTTGTCTGCTCAATTTGACTATAGCAACACCCTCCTTAATAGACTCCAAAGCCCAACCACCCGACTCTCTGGGAAAGACCTCCCCCTCATCCATCCTCGGAACTATATCCTCCTCGTGGATGCCCCGCTCCTCCGCAAAACTAGCCAACTCATTCGCCGCGGCAATACACATGTCGTCAGTGACCGTCTTTGCTTGCACGTCCAGAACTCCCCTGAAGATAGCAGGAAAACCCAACGAATTGTTTATCTGATTAGCAAAGTCTGAGCGACCCGTGGCTACAATCTTTGCTCCTGCCTCCTTCGCTTCCCAAGGCCATATCTCGGGAATAGGATTCGCACACGCAAAAACTATCGAATCAGTCGCCATGCTACTAACCCAAGGCTTCTTGATGATGCCCGGACCCGGCTTGGCAGCGGCTATACAGACATCTGCGCCCTTCAGTGCCTCAGCTGCATCCCCAGTCTTTCCTTCACTATTGGTTTCGAGACAGAAATTCCACTTCCAAGGATTCTCTTCCTTTTCTGCTTCAATATCCTTTCTGTTTGGATGAAGAATTCCTTTCCTATCCACCATTACGATGTTGCCGGCTTTAACTCCTGCGCGCATAAGAACCAACGCAGTTCTCGTGTTGGCTGAACCCACACCCAACATAGCTATCTTTGCTTGGCTCATACTTTTTCCAACCAGTTTCAGAGCGTTAATTAATCCAGCTAAGATAACTGTGGCTGTTCCCTGCTGGTCGTCATGCCAGACTGGAATGTTGAGTTCTTCTCGAGCATTATTTAACACATGGAAGCATTTGGGTTTGGCTATGTCTTCCAAGTTTATGCCTCCAAAGGTGGGCTCCAACCACTTACACGCAGTAACTATATCGTCCGGGTTTTTGGTCGCCAAGCAGATTGGGAAGGCATCTACTCCGCCAAGATACTTGAAGAGTAAAGCTTTTCCCTCCATAACGGGCATTGCAGCTTCTGGACCTATATCGCCCAAGCCTAGGACACGTGATCCGTCGCTTACTATCGCCACGTAGTTCCATCGGCTCGTGTGGGTGAAGACCTGTTCTGGGTCGTCTTTTATGGCTTTGCATGAGGCAGCCACGCCTGGAGTGTACCATATTGCGAAGTCTTGTGAACCGCGTATAGCACATTTTGGCATAACTTGGAGTTTGCCTCCATAGAAGGGGTGATAAGCTAACGCCAGTTTGGCGGGTTTCTTTGCTTTTTCAAGAAGTTCGTCCACGGTTAATTTTTTTGTCATATATTTTGCTTTTAGAGTTATTGGATTTAAGGCTTGTTAAAGGATTCTCGTCAGTACATGGACAACATTATTACATCCACGACTGCATTTGAGTTCAAGTGGAACATTGAATAAAGCAAAGCTTAAGAAAGAGTGCGACAAAGGTATCAACCGGGCTAGAAAAAAATTTCTGGCAAAAGTTTTTAGCCCGAAT
>SOJY01000032.1 GCA_004376385.1 Candidatus Bathyarchaeum sp. | reverse complement strand
GGCTTGGGATTTGAAGCGTCGATGTCTTCGGTTATGTCTGTTATTTTAATATCTTTCTTTTTTTTGATTTTCATGTGCCAATGCCAGAATGCCTTGAAGGGCTTTACAAAGTCCACGACAGATTGATAACATTTGCCGTCGATTCTCTTGATCGTGCCGTTTCGCATTGCGTTAAAGAACTTTATGATCTGTTCTTCGCTTATGTCGGGCAGGTTAACACCACAGTATTGTTCGATGTTCTTTGCAAGAAAGATCATTCTTTGCCTTAGATTATTTAGACGAATGTAGCTCCTTGGTCCTTTTACGCTTTTGGAGGAAACATTCAAACCATTCTCCATATCCAAGATGTATTTCAGAAGCATGTCGGAATTAGTTTTACTAATTCCAGAAACGCCATCCTTAGTCTTTTGCTTCCAATTCAGAAACTTCTCTTGATGTTTATATGGATCAATTTTCATGGATGTTCTATTCAGTTGAATATCGTTTATAATATTTCAACTGTTTTACAAAAAGACACCCCCTTAATATCACAAAACCCTATTACGCCCCAACCGGGAAGGATAGTATTGTGTGATTTCGTGGGGGTGTCTTTTTTTGTGTTAATTTATGATGATACTTAGGAAACTGCACTTTCCAAGAAATAGATTATTAAGCGGCCAGTTTCATTAGCTTATAAAACTGCCGCACGATTTTTCGGTTTTTACGGCTATGACCAGAAATATCAAAAAATGTTTTACTCAATACCGCTCGACGCAACGCATGGCGACGGTCAGCGTGAGATGGTCTGCGACAAGCATCATCCCACGGGCTATCGCTGCGGTTACAAAGCATCTTTGCCGATTTGTCCCAGGCCCACAATTCAACCATCGTATGAACCCACATATTCAAATGAAACGCACCAACATTAGCCCAGAAGTTGCGAACCTGCTGTTGTCCGGCTCCTTCAATCTCCTTGAGGTCATGAAAGTTCTGTTCAATGGCGAATCTATCCGCAACCGCTTCAAGAATTTCCTCGGCTGTGGCCAAAAGGTTGGTGCACATAAAAGCTCGCCACGAGTTCTTATTTTCTCGAACAATCAGAACCATCACTTCTCTACCGGCAGGCTTATATGTTGCCTTAAAAATCTTGACCTTTTTGGTTTCCTCTCTGCCATAAAGCATAACATTTATCGAAAACCAGCCCTGTCTTTTAGCTACTTCATCCTGAAGGTAAATGCGTTTGCCGTATTTTCTCGGCCTTCCGCGTTTTCGCTTTTTAACTGGCTTAACAAGCGAGTGCAAAGCTGCGTCTTTTCGCAATCTTGTAATAACGGTTACTCCCATTGTTATCACGGGCTTGAGAAATCCGGCCTTGGTGAAACCACCATCGGTAACAATCCAAAGCTCCTTTCCAAGGCGTTTGCAACACTTTTTAGCCCATTTTACAAGTTCTGCCGCCTGGATAAGCTTGTTTTGGAACCCGATTTTATATGCTTTCGGGACAGATTTGATATCATTGACCCGGATATACATTTTGGCCAAAAGCGGCAAGCCGATAGTTCCCCACAGCTTATGTCGAGCCAGAGCCGACAGCGTTACCCAGATATGTCCGTAGACGAATTTTGCTCCGTCAGGGCCGACAGTCGGGTTGCGATGGATGCCTGCTCCGGCAACTTCAGGGCCGTATCTTTTTGTGGGGCTGTCATCGATAGCCATAAGGACTCTGTTCTGGTTTTTGTAAACGAGCTTTATCATAATTTCAAACAATACTGTTGCGATTATTTGAGTTTTTTGTCCAATC
>SOJY01000078.1 GCA_004376385.1 Candidatus Bathyarchaeum sp. | reverse complement strand
ACAAGGCTAAAGTCAGCATAGTTGAGAGGCTCATAAACAATCTTATGCGTCCTGGCAGTAGCGCCGGAAAGAAGACACGAGCCATAAATTTGGTTAAGAACGCCTTCGAAATCATTCACATTCGTACAGGACAGAATCCCATACAAGTTCTTGTTACTGCAGTAGAAAAGACCTCTCCTGGAGAGGATACTACTCGTATCAGTTACGGTGGTATTGCTTATCATATGGCTGTGGATATATCACCTCAGAGGCGAGTTGATGTTGCTTTGCGTTTTCTTTCTGAGGGTACAAGAAAGCAGTCTTTTGGTAACCCAAAAGCTTTGGATGAGTACCTTGCAGAAGAGCTGGTTTTGGCAGCCAAAAAAGACATGAAAAGTTATGCTGTGAAAAAGCGTAACGAGATGGAGAGAATAGCGCGTTCTTCACGCTAGGAGCTGTGTATTGTAAGGTTCCCTGAAGATGTAGTATAATCTGGGAAATCTTTCAAAAAGTTAAAATAACTGAACCAACTGTTTTCTCTACGAATTACGTTACCTAACGTGTAAGGATGAACAGAAAAGTAAAGGAGAAGAAAAAGAAATGAGTAAAAAAGAAAAACCCCACTTGAACTTGGTGGTTATCGGACACATCGACCACGGAAAATCAACTACCGTAGGTCACCTCTTCGCTCTCACTGGTGCAATTGACGAGAGAACTGCCAGAACTTATGCAGAAGAGGCTAAGAAAATGGGAAAGGAAACCTTCAAGTTTGCTTGGGTTTTGGACAAATTGAAAGAAGAACGCGAACGTGGTATGACCATCGACGTTGCTTATCTGAAATTTGAGACCCCAAAATATTCCTTCACTATCATTGACGCTCCAGGACACAGGGACTTCGTAAAGAACATGATCACTGGTACCAGCCAATCAGATGCTGCTATCCTTGTCATTTCTGCTAAACGAGGAGAATTCGAGGCTGGAATTGGTTCAGGTGGGCAAACCCGTGAGCACGCCTTTCTGGCATTCACTCTTGGAGTTAACCAGATTGTTGTTGCCATCAACAAAATGGATGATGCAACAGTAGACTGGAGCGAAGAGAGATACAAAGAAGTCAAAAACGAGATGGCTCGTATGCTGAAGATGTCTGGGTTTAATCCAGAGAAGATCAGTTTTGTGCCTACTTCCGGATGGACTGGTGACAACCTTGCCAAGAAAAGCGAGAATATGCCTTGGTATAAGGGTCCGACGTTGTTTGAGGCGCTTGACGAGATGGAAGTTCCTGCCAAGCCAATCAAGAAGCCCTTGCGGATTCCAATTCAGGACATTTACACGATCACTGGAATTGGTTCAGTTCCAGTAGGACGGGTTGAAACAGGTGTTCTAAAAGAAGGTGACACCCTAGTTTTCATGCCTTCGAAAGTTCAGGGACAGGTCAAATCCATTGAGACTCATCACGTAACTGTTAAGCAGGCTCTTCCAGGAGACAACATTGGATTCAACGTTAGAGGAATCTCAAAGTTGGATGTTCACCGTGGAGATGTTGCAGGTCATGTTGACAGTCCACCAACTGTTGCGAAAGAGTTCCTCGGACAGATAATCGTAATTCACCACCCAACAGCAATCGCCGCCGGTTACTCTCCAGTGTTGCACTCTAACACGGGTCAGATTTCATGTAGATTCAAGGAGCTTGTCGCGAAGTTGGATCGGAGAACTGGTCAGGTTGTGGAAGAGAATCCGTCTTTCCTGAAGACTGGTGACGGTGCAATTGTGCTATTTGAGCCTATTCAGCCGATTGCAGTTGAGACATACAAGGAATTTCCTGAGCTCGGTCGGTTTGCGGTCCGAGATATGGGCACCACGGTTGCCGCTGGCGTAATTAAGGAAATTACTGTTAAGGTCTAAAAGAGACCCTTTTTTTCTTCTCTTTTTCTTTTTTCGTTTTTGTTTTTTTAAGAAAGTAGTATTGTGAATAGGTTATTGCCTAGGAGTAGGAGTATTCCTTGGGCTATGCACATGAAGCCTACGATAAATGTTACTGGTCTTGAAGCTAAGATTGTTCCAACCATTTTTAGGACGTCTTCTATGAATTTGAAGACCATGTAGACTATTACTGCGGGAATTAGGAAGATTATAACGTAGACCCATGTTGAGGCTATTCCGAATACGGTTTCTGGCAGGCCAATGAAGAAGTAGACTGCTCCTGCGCATAATCCGCCTGCGATTAATCCTAGTAGGGCTGCCCATGGGAATTCTTTGATTGGTTTTAGCATCAGTGCTAGTCCTGCGATGATAAGTAGGTATGTGGTGTAGGTGTCAACGTTAGTGGCTTGTGTTTGCCATGCTGCTGCGCCTGTTACGATCAGGGCTATTCCCACGAAGAATCCGAAGAAAGACACGATTTTTGTTAGTATGCTTGCGGGTGTTCCTATCACTGGTACGGGTCTAATCAGCTTTTGTAGGAACCAAGAGATTGCGATGAATCCTCCCAAAATTAGGATGTATTCTGCGTTGTTCACTAAGATGCTGAAGTCCATTTTTTTGTTTCACCAAAACGGTTTTGTTCTAGGCTATTTTATAGCTGCAACAACTTTTAATGCTTTCCTGCACTCCAATCCCTATTCTTTATGTTTCCATGTTTTCTGAGAAAAAGCTAGTTTTCAACAATGAAGTATTATTAGTCTCCTAATATGATTGGGACGTTTTTTTCTAGAGTGTGTCGAGCATCTTTTTCAGCTCTTCTGCTTCTTCACGTAGCTGGGCTACCTCGTCTTCTAGAGAGACGGCTTTTGTTTCTGCCTTTTCTCTGACATCCTCCAATTCTGCCAGAAGCTCAGCTTTCTCAAGCTCCAGCTTGGCAATCTTCTCCCGGATACCCCTCAAAGTCTGCACAAATTCACCTCAAACTCTAATTTAATTAAGTTAACATTATTATCAGCAAATCTGTCTTTCCCACCAGATAGTTAAAAACATGCCTAAAAATTTTAGGCGAAAAAATTGAATAAAAGCTTAGACGGGTTCGTGGCTTATTTTAGGGCAGCTATTTTTTTGGGTAGGTTGCGGAAAGCTTTAAGCTGAAATCGCAGAACCTTATTGACGGTAGTGAAACAGATGAGGATGAGAACTTTTTTGGCTTACTTTCATCTGCTGAACTTTCTGATCATGATTTGTGTTACCATCTATCTTCTGAACAGTTTTTGGGGGCAAATGGAAGATTGGTGGTTAGCCATTTACAGTTACTATCTGATACTGGGGCTCTCTGGTGTGGTCATGGCTTTCTGGATTGCCATAGATGGAAAACGGCTAAAACGTTACGCTGTTAAGATAAGAGAGCTGGAAAAGAAACTCGTAGCGCTAGAAAAGAAAATCAGGCTTATAAAGCCGCGCACCCACAAAAAAAATGAGTGAACCTATTTTAGGTTGCTTCGAATATCCATGGGTGTTTTCTGTTCATCAGCTCGTTTATCGAGTGGGGGGATATGATTCCTTCTTCGCATATGATTCCGTGGATGAATTCTCTTCTCGTGACGTCGAATGCCGGATTTCTTATAATCAAGCCATGCGGAGGATCAGCCCAAACCTCATTGGGGCTTCTTTCTTCGATTCGTTCATAATCGCCATGAATCGTAGCAGGATCAAACTTCAAAAGCTCCGACGCCACATAGAAGGGTGTTCTTGCCTCCTTAGCAGCAAGAGCAACCATGCTTGTTCCAATCTTGTTTATGACATTGCCTTCAGAGGTTATGGCATCGGCTCCCACCACCACAAAGTCAACCTCATTCATGAAATGTCGAACTGCAGAATCAACAATCAAAGTCGTCTTGATTCCAGCGTCTAACATTTCTTTTGCAGTGATTCTTCCCTGAAAAACTGGTCTCGACTCGGTGCAGACAACCTCAAACGATTTTCCGTCCAGCTTAGCCTTCCGCAACATGTTAGTGACGGTTGAAGAGTGGCAATGAGTAAGAACTCTTGAGTGATTCAGGATTCTTTTGGAGCCGACCGCAGCAATCTTTTCCTTCGACCTTTCAAGACGCTCCAAGAATTGCTCAGTAACTTGCGAAACCACAGTCACCAGTTCACTTACAGTCTTTTTGTCGCTGGATTCCACCGCATGAATAACGTAACGAATGGCGTTTCTCATTAAAGGCTCTGTCGCTCTAGAAACAAAAAGAACCTCTTTAGCTTCCGATAGCTCATGTAGAAGGTTCTCTTTCCGTTTTGCCTTGGATTCTCTTGCAGCTTCCTCAACTGCCTTTATGGCGGCTATCGCCACATTTCTGGCTCCCTGAACCTCAAGCCGCCTTATTCTCTCCGCTGTACCTAAAATTGATTCATGCAAACAGGCAGCCCCCACTCCAACATAACAGCTAGACTATAGTAAACTGTCAGTGCTTAAAAGGATGAATTCTACAGAGCGCTAAACAGTGGATAACCACAAAAGAAACAGAATAAAATAGCCGTTTAGAAACGGCGTCTATTATTTCTGGTTACGCTTTTTGGCGTTCACATGCTCTTCGATTGCTTTTATTACGCCTTCACCCTTCTCTTCGATCGCTTCATGGCTTTGACCAATACTGTGCGGCGTGACAATCACACGTTCATTCTGAATCAAACTGTTCGCCAATTCATCTTCGAATGGCGTCTTAGAAACAAGAACATCCAAGGCGGCTCCAACCTTTCCGGATCGAACAGCATCTAGCAACGCTTCCTCGTTTATGATGCCGCCTCTCGCCGTGTTTACAAGGAATGCGTCATCCTTCATTTTGGCGATTTCTTCTTTTCCGATCAGGTCTCTGGTGCTATTGGTTAAGGGACAGTTTACGGTTATAAAATCGGATGTCCTCAGGAGCTCATCCAAAGAAACAACAGTAACAGTCTCATCTTGAATGCATGGATCAGACACAACAACTTTCATGCCCAGAGCAGAACCCAGCCTAGCAACCTCCCGTCCTATTTTGCCGCATCCAATTAGCCCCAAAGTTTTTCCAGTAACTCGACAGCCGATCAGGGAAGTTTTCTTCCATTCTCCGCGCTTCATTGACCTGTCGCCTTCGACAAGGTTTGTGCAATGTGCCAGAATATAGGCTATAACGCCCTGTGCAACATCATAGGATTGTGCAGGAACATTATGGAACTTGATTCCATGCTCATTCAGACAGTCCAAGTCGATGTGGTCGATGCCGTGGGTAGCAGTTATGACACATTCGAGGCTCTTCATGATGTCTATTACTTCTTTGTTTACCTTTGTTTTGCTTCGGACCACAAGTATAGTAACTTTATCTAAGGGCAAACTGTAGTCGATGTCGCTGGATTGGAATACCTTCCCAAACTTGGATAGACGATCAAGAAACTCTTGACCGAAGTTGTCACAAACTAGAATCGTATGAGTGCTCATTTTCTAATCACACACTAACTTTTACTGTTTTTGGGCAAGCAATTTGGGAAATCCACTGAATAGATGAAATTGTCCCTCATGCCAAACAGCTCTTTAGCTCAGAGAAAGAGATCAACGCATTATTTAAGCATTTATGGATTGTTTAAACCTTTTAGCTAAACTTTCCATCCAAGGTCAACCAAAACTTTTCCCAGTGCATCCAGCATAGAGTCTATGGTCTCAGACTCGATGTAGCCCATGTTTCCTATCCTAAAAGTGGCGTTTTGTACGCTTCCGTAGCCCTTCGCAAGCTCAAACCCTTCTTCACGCATCCTCTCGTAAACCGCAACACCATCAACATCAGCTGGAGCATTCACACAGTTTACTGTCGGGCTCTCGTATCCGCTCTTAGGGAACATGGTTAGCCCCAGTTTCTGGACTCCCTCTCGAATACGACGGTTACGCTCAGCATACAGATCAAAGAACCACTCCTTTCCTCCTTTCTCTTCGATCATACCAAGAATGGTGTTCAAGCCAGCTATCTGGGGAATAACCGAAGTCATGGGCGTACCCTTCTTCTTCTGATGTTTCTCCCACACCTTGAAATCGAAGTACCAGCCCTTATTCTCTGCAGTCTCCGACTTTTTCAGAGCATCCGCGCTTACGCTTCCCACGCCTAGACCGGGAGGAACACCAAAGCATTTCTGGGAACTCGAAAAACAGACATCCAAGCCCCATCGGTCAACTTTGATTTCGGTTCCGCCCATGGAACTCACGGCGTCAACAAGCAACAGTTTGCCATGACTTTTCACTACTTCAGCAAGCTTCGCTAATGGATTCAGTAGCCCAACGCTTGTTTCGTTGTGAGTTATAGAAACAGCCTCAACATCTGGAATCTCCGACAATTTTTGGTCCAGCAAATCTGGAAGCATGGGTTCTCCTAAGGGAACCTTGAGCGTTTCAACTTGCTTCCCATTTGCAGTTGCTACTTCTGCGTATCGTTTGCCGAAGCTTCCACAAATACAACATAGCATCTTCTTGTTTACGCAGTT
>SOJY01000247.1 GCA_004376385.1 Candidatus Bathyarchaeum sp. | reverse complement strand
GAGAAATCAAATGTGTGGAAGAGGCTTACATGCTTTATGGAGTCTACGATATTCTTACAGAGGTTAAAACCGAGACAACCGAAGAACTCAAAGAAATAATTCTGCACATACGGACAGTAAAACATGCCTTGAATACCATAACCCTAATGGCTGTAAGCTAAAAAGCTAAACAAAAAAGGGGGCACGCATGTAATCAAGCATTCACGCATTTCTCACCTAAGGGAGAAACTCCATAAGAGGAGATAGTTGCGGTCTCATTTGAGGATGCGCTTTTTTTTGTGTGTGCGCGTGTGCGGGTTTTCTGTGTGAGGGTAGGTAAGAGAAAGAATACGAATAGAAGTTAGTAAGAATGAGAAAAAATACGTAGGCACACGTAGACAAGTAAACGTTTGGGTTTGGGGTTAAAATTTAATAGTCAAATAGTATTCTGTGCTCTTAATTTAAATCTGTGAAGTTTGCTATTAGGGCGATAGGAAGAGCTTGACATGTTTAACAGAGTCATAGTTTCCGTTGTTGGAAGCAGCGAATCCGGAAAAACCACGGCTGTAGAAGCCCTGATTAAAGGCTTAACAAAACGAGGATACACGGTTGCATCCGCAAAACGCATTCCTGAAAAGGAATTCACCATAGACACGGAAGGGAAAGACACGTGGAGACACGCCACGGCTGGAGCCAGTACCGTCCTCAGCGTAGCCCCAAACGAACTAACTAACATCAAAAAAGTTGACACCACCAAATACTCTCTAGAACAGATTGTTGCCGAATTCCCAGACGAAGTTGACATTATCATCCTTGAAGGATTCAAAGCTTTAGTCGGACAAGATATGACCATACCAAAAATAGTGGCAACAAAAACAGTTAACGAAATTTCAGAGGCTCTTAAACGCTACAAAAACATTCTAACATTCATCGGTCATATTCCAGACGGAAAAGTGGAAACAGAAATCCCCTTCCTAGATGCCCTAAAAGAGCCGGAAAAACTTGTTGACTTGGTAAACAAAAAAGTTGCAGTTTTGGTGGAAAGAAAACGGAAACGAGAAGAAAAAATCACAATACAGATAGACGAACAAACATTGCCCTTAGGCAACTTCGTTCAAGACATAATAAGAAACGCTGTTCTTGCCATGGTCTCAAGTTTAAAAGGGGTAAAAATAAAAGGGGAAGAGAAGGTTTCGATAGTCATCAAGCGATTGTCAAGAGGCTAGCAAGCTCAAGTGGCATTTTGGGATTCAGAGAGAAAGCCTTGTTAAAGAGAGAAAGGAGGTTTTCAGCTACTGTCAAAGTAATTGATACCTCTCTGAACCTTTCCAAGACCACCTAGTCAAGAGCTTACTTAACCTCCCAGTTTCATGTTAGAGTGCTTTGAAGGCTTCAGACCATTCGTTGTATGATGAGATAATGCGTGGAGATACGCTGGGCTTTCTGTCCGCTAAGATGTTTTTGAAGTCGTCCATAGATAGAGGTCGCGGCTTAGCGCGTTTGTCACTTGCTTTACCCGATTCGAACAGTTCTCCTATAGCCCGCAGCTGAGCTGACTGACAAATGTCCCGTATATCGCTTCCAGAGAAACCTGCAGTCAAACGAGCAAATTCGTCAAGATCTATTTTTGTCGACAAATTCAGATGTTCCGTGTAAAGCTTAAGCATATGTAACCGAGCTTCATGATTGGGCAGGGGAATCATTATCCGTTTCTGAAATCTACGTATAAACGGCCAGTCTAGAGCCCAAGGCTTGTTAGTGGCTCCAATAACGTACACATGGATTTTCTTGCCCTTGTCCATAACTCCATCCATCTCTTTGAGAACCTGATTGCGAACTCTTGTTTCTCCACCGACCTCATTAGAGTGCATGCCAATCAACGAATCTAACTCGTCGATAAACAGTATAGCGGGACGCCCCTTACTTGCAGTATTTCTGGCCTGATTAAACAGCTTCGCCACATTCCTTTCAGCCTCACCTAACCACTTCGACATAATCGACGCTGCATCCACTGAAACAAACGCCCCATCAATCTCGGTTGCAACAGCAGCTGCCATCAGAGTCTTTCCGCATCCGGGAGGACCAAAGAGAAGTATTCCTCGAGGCCATCCTAACGGAAATAGGTCGGGTCTCTCAACAGGGTACACTATAGCTTCTTTGATGGCCTTTTTAGCAGGGTCTAAGCCCACAACTTGGTTCCAGCTTATATTAGGTTTCTCTTGCAGCACAAGCTCATCGTAACTTGCTTTGCCAGCAGCTTCTTTTTCTGCTTCTGGCTGTTGATCCATCATCTCTACTGATTTCTCCGACTGCTGTCTGACCGGCTGAATGGTGCCTTCTCCTTGCAGAGACTTTATTCGTTCTTGATACGCCTGTGCACGTTGAATGTAAACCGTGTTTAGCCCATAATTCGGGTATAACCTGACGAGTTTCAAGAGAGTTGAGATGCCTTTCTGGTACATTGTAATGGCCATCCCCCTTGAACCTTGTTTGTCAAGGCGGACAGCCTCCAAAGCATATTTTGTTGCAGCTTGTTCAAGTTCTTGAGAAGCACTCATGTGAATCACGACGCAATCTTGATTTTTCCTTTCACACCCAGAGTCTCTAAGGCCTTTTCAATTTCCCCGCATGCAACCTGTAATTCATTGGCACATTGAGTAATATCGAGTTGTCCTTCAAGTCTTTTCGCGTATTCCAAGACTGATGCCTCTAATTCGTCATTAACCGTCCATGTGATCCGTTTCACTTCTGTGCCTTTATAAGACACAACTTTGTGGGAAGCTCTAGGCTCAGAAATTTCTGAACAGGAAGCTGTGAGGGCAACCATCTGCCTCTTTTTTACTACCCGCTGTTGGGGCTGAGTCGTTTCCATGACCGGAGCAGAAGTTGGAGGTTCAGGAAGTTTCTCGGTTATTTGTTCCTCCAGAAACTCGGCGACTTCTGCGAGAACTGCTTCGCCACCTGAAGTCTCAATGTCCATCGGCACCTCAAGTTTTGAGACGTCAATTTTGGACATGGTCATGACCTCAAATATGCTTTCATTAACCCTTTCCATTTCAAAGGCCATTTGAGGCATGAAAGAACTGAGACCTTTCGTTACAGATTGAAGGTTCTTGAGAACAGGTTTCAGATCCGCAAAGGCTGAGTTGAATTCTTTGAGTGTTTCTAACCGTAAGATGATGCGTTCCACACGTATCTGGGTATGGTAGATGATTTTGGTGAGTTTTCTGAGTTCAGCAAGTTCAGTAGCAAATATTGCTGCGCGTTGCGTATTTTTTTCCTTTAATGCTACCGCACAAGTTTTGAAGAGAATTTTATCTCTTCGAGTAAGTCTGACAATAACTTGGCCTAATTTAAACTGTTGAGACTTAAGTTTCGGTACTGCCTCAACAACTATCTTCTCAAATTGGGGAGAAGCACGAAAAGGGTTTTTGATGGAAATTCCCTCACAGACCTAAGAGATCAAGAACTTTGTTTGCTAGGGTTCCGCACATGGATAATTACTGGGGGTTCGGGAAGGTTCGGAGAAACAGGCGCAGGTGCTTTCGGAATCTCCGCTTGTTCTGGAGTTTTTGTTTGCGGTACTTCAGGCTTATTTTGAGTTTTCTCTCCGAGGAGTAGGTTAGATAATTTGTTCTTCAATGCGTCTAGGTCGCTTTTTTCTGCGTTAACTCCTTTTAGTCCCCATTGGATTATTCCCAAAGCCTTCTCATATGAATCACCGTTTAATCTGCCAATTTCGCGTTCAATCTCTAGGTTTATCAAGGCTGAGTGAAGATCATGAATCTGTTTATTGCAACGATCAATCTGGCGGTCTATCTCCTCCGTGAGTTCTTTGGCGTTATCCTTCAGTTGATTCAAAGCACCTTCAAAAGTCATGTGCAAATCATCGTACATTTCCGGCGGAATCTTCTTCTTTTCCACAAGCTCATTTAAAGCCCTGTCTTTTCTCCAAATCAATGGAATTTCTTGGCATAGAGCGTTAGCTTTCAATTTGAGTGTCGGCGAGATCACTAGGTTCCCGTTATCAATTTTGATTTGATCGCTGGAGTAGCTAAGGAACTCTCCGTCACCGTGTTCAACAAAGATTCCATCTATGCGACCGGTGGGTGTTACCTTGAATGATGCCACTCGACCGATTTGTCTTCCATATTCATCCTTTATTTGTTTGCCAACAAAAAGAAAGGGGTTGGAAATGGGTTTTGACACCGTGTCACCTCCTTAATTTCCGTGAACAACCATGTTTTTTGCAGAGCTATGTTTCGCTTTGCAGGGATTCGCCAAATGATGGGATGCCCGTGGGCAATTCTGGGAATTTCTCTTTGACTTTCTGCTCTGCAACAGTGGCTGCCTCTGTCAGTATCTTCTGGGCGTCGTCTCCTGCGGTCTGGAAATCAATGTTCATACCAGAGTTGTAACCCGCGTCCATGATGATTCCGCTGAGCAAGTTTCCGATGCTTCCAATCTCGCGTTCTGCTTCTGGGAATACTGTAGACATTCCATTCTTGACACTTCGCAGCACACTAACTGCTGGCGCCAAGGTACTGACTACGTCGCCGAGCTCTGAAACTGTGCTTAATCTGAGAACGATCTGTTCTAGGGCTAGCCTAGAATGCATAATCATCTTTTCCATTTTTCGTATTTCAGCCAGTTCGTTGGCGAAGACATTGGCTCGTGCCATGTCATGCTTTGTGTAGGCGTTAACGATTTTTGCGAAAATTGATTTGTCACGGTCTGAGAAGCGGTCTGCTGCTTTGTCTAGTCTCTGAATCTGCATTTCCATTCTTTTTACTGCGAAATCTAATCGTGGTTTCAATGGACCCGGAGGGCGAACGGCGTCCTTAATTTTAGTACTGAGAGGTGTGTCGTCGACTCCTTCTCCCCATTTTTTTGCAAATTTTTCTGACATTTAAATTCCTCACGCAAGGAGGTGTGTTTAAACCGTATTATTACATTGTTAATATGTAACAATCATTTACAGATATACCAGACATAATATACCCATTCCGCCGCCGTTTTGAGCTTTAAATCTAATATTGAAAGAGAGATGGGGCGCAGATATGAAAATAGACAGTTTCGTGTAAGTTACACTCAAAAGCGCGAAGATTTAACTGTTAAAAGCAAGGTGAAGAGAATGAGTGACAGAATAAAAATACTAGGCGTGTTCGCTCTGTTGGGTTTCCTAGGCGGAATAGCGGCAAACATCGGTTTCCACACTGTGTGGCCTTGGCTGCTGGCTAATTTCCCTCTGATATTCTCAGCAGAATGGGTCATATCAGGGATTGCAGGCGCTCTGATTACTACATTCTTTGTAGTGATCTGGGTATACATAAGCAGACCCTCCGCTGAGTAAAGGTAAACAATTTCCTGCCCACTTTATTTGTGGCTCCCCCGCGTCTTTCTATAGCGGTAAGCAAATTGCCTAGTGTTGCCGTGCTGGTTTGGGTTCAGTTCGACCCACAGCACTTCAAAAGAAGAATCAAGTTCAACATTGACGAAATTTTTTCAGATTTTTCGTTTGTCCAAGACCTTTCTGAATGTCCCATGTTTTGGGCACTTGTAGAGACCTATATGCAACTGAAATCGTTTACCATTTTTGTCTGGGCGTCCAGCCATCTTCCATGTTTTGGTTGGTTCAAAAAATTCGTTGCATTTGAGGCATTTGGCTATGCGAGGATCTATTGCCATGTAGTACATTCGATTTCTAACAATTTTCATTCTGATGCTTTTTTGTCTGACCAAATCATGGAGGAGTGTGGTGAAATCGGCTATGGCGAAGGTTGACATCTTGCTTATCTCGGGGGTGCTGAAGTCCGTGTGGTAGTGGATTCCACCCATTATTTCTTGGGATGTGAATGCTGCTTCTTTTCGTTCTTTCAGAAAGGAGATGATTTCAGCTTCTACTTTGCTGTGGAGTTTTCCTTCAGCAAACTTTTTTTTGGCTATAGGCATACGGTCTTCTCCTTATTCTGGTTTTGATATTGTGTGGGCATCATTTTTTGATAATTGTTCACTTTATGTAATAACCAACCAGTAAATTAAATCTTACGTCTTAATAAACAATATATTATATAAATGCAGAAACAAAAAACAACAACCACACCCAATTGCGTATACCCGCATCACAAAAAGCCAATTTAGCCACCAAAACCACAAAAGATAATATAGGCAATTCCGCTTTATACGAATCTGCGAGGACAAGAAGATGCCTGTAGAAATCTTTGACGTTGACGAATTCATAAAAATCGCGGAGCGAGCAAAATACTGCAACATAAAGCGGCTCGAACGAGAAGTTAAACTAAAACTTCGAACCCCCCGAAAACTGTTCACCCTAAAAGTAAACCCCACAAAAGCAGAAGAAATAATCAAAAAACTAAGCTGCGAAATCCGCGAAGTCTAACTATTTTTGAAGAAATTCGCAACTTTTTTGGTCACAAAATCAGAGACAAAAAGGTTACTGCTGCACGAAATC
>SOJY01000130.1 GCA_004376385.1 Candidatus Bathyarchaeum sp. | reverse complement strand
CTATCCTCTTGTGAATCGCGAAACTTGATGCTATTCGTTGTGAGGGAAAAACTTTGTTTTCTTCTTTCCCCATACTTTTAGCTCTATCAAAAGGTGGGTATTCCCCTCAAAGTTCTTGAAACAACAGAAGTCTATGCACATACAGTGTGTCTAAAAGTTCAAAAATGAAGAAGTATTAAAGTGGGTATGTTTAAAGCAAGAAAACTTGTTGGTATGTTAGATAACCGCTTACCATCAAGTTTGTTGTATGCACCAGTGCGATAATTACGAAGTCTTGTGCGAACACCTCGCCCAACTTGAGCATTGTTTTTGTGTCGGCCTTAGCGCCTCCAAAGAGGACTTGACGGTTTTGAATCAAACGAATGGATATATAGGCTATGAGTGCAGTGAGGACAACGAAGTAAAGCAGAGTCAAGTTGAATAGGACTCCAACGAGAATCATGAGTGGAACAAGACAGTAACCCATCGCAATGGTGAGATAAAGCCCACGTTTAAACCCTAATACAACCAGCATCGTTCGCGCACGAGCATCAACGTCTGAAACATAGTCCGCCAAGTCTTCCCACAAACTGTTGACTGCAGTGGATATGCCAATGAGAAGCAGTAGAACCAATATTTGAACAGAAAAAACGTTGAAGAAAGCAGCTACCATTAGAACAGGAACGGCACCAACAGAAAAGTTCACTACGGGCTTGTATATTGTTTGCCTGAGTCTAAAAGGCGGAACTGAATATACGACTCCAGCAAGAATCCCCAAAAAAACGAAAACAGTTACTAACTGAATTCCTGTGATCGCGCCCAAGCTCATAGACACCGCAAAGAAGATTAAGGCTATGAAAAGTCCCATTTTTCCTAGATTCTTTGTGTATTCGGATCTGAGAGGGTCAGATTTCACATCCAAATCAACATCATAAACGTTATTTATGGCGTCTACTCCACTCCATCCACAAAACGCAACAAAACCGAAATAAACCGCTCCAAGCAAACTAGCATTCTTTGCTATTAGAAATGTTGCTCCCATGGCTATCATGAAAAGCATGATTCCCCTTTCGATGGAAATGAACTTGAGGAATCCCTTTACGCTACGGAGCATACCGTTTCTCTAATGAGAGTATATAAAAAGTTTTTGCGCATGCACTACACGTCAAATCGAAAAGTAATATGCGAAAGCGCGTGGGTTGAATCAAAACTGCCTACTAACGGTTGTATTACCCCATAACATAACATTCCCATATATATCTAAATGATTAAAATGTCCTATTCATCTTCAGATTTTGAATTGTGTTGTTGTCCGCTGCGGGAGTAGCCATGATTTATGGCAAAAAACCGCGCAAGATCCGAAATATTCTATGGGTGCCCTTCGTCTTCTTTTACTGGTTTATACAAAATTTCATAGCATCATACGCTTTGCTACAGATTCTTCTGCGCAGGCCTAAACAGTGGTTAAAAACTGAGAAGAAGGGCGTAATTGCGAATTCAACGTTTGCTCTGGAAAAAGAACCTTTACGTAGTTGCCACGCGTGATGCAAACCCAAAAGCTGTCCTTAGTTCTGTGTGCAAATTTTTGTTATGCCTATATGTTAGGAACAGGCAATCTGAGTCTAATTACCGTCAATATACCGCAAATGTTTTATTCGTGTGACGGAAAATGTCTCAAGCACCACCAAATAAGTGACGTTTTCGGGGTTCAAAATGTTGTCGACTGACGAGAAATCTGAACTCACCTTTACGGTGTATATGCGCTGTGAGGGCAGGGTCACTGTTCCGAAAGAACTCAGGGATGCTTACGATTTGAAGGAGGGCAATTTGGTTGAGTGTACAATCAAGAAAATTAAGTAAGCTTTCTGGATACACTCAAACTTTTTCCCTCACTAGGGAATCTTTGGCTATGTTGAAGCTGAAGGCTGTGCGAAAAGGCTGCTGGTTCATAGATTTGAAGCACGAAGAGAGAATGCTTCTGGAATTGACGATGCGAGTGGTCAAACGGGTTCACATTTTCCTTTTAGCCAAAATTGTTTCCCGAATAGTTAGTAAATTATGTGAAGCCATGGAGAGCGTTGTTTATCGCCTCATGAGAAGTAAGGGGCAAGGGTCTCGCAGAACGGTTGGCTCAGATAGCAGAGGGTTGGGGAAATAGAACTGCAAGGTCTTGGGCTAAAGACCAAGGCTTCATACAATTCTTGACCCTTAGCAATCTTTTGTCTTGAGGCTATCTGCAATCTGGGAAAATGCTAACAATGCATAATAACCAAATTCCACTGAAGTTTGAGGCCTAATATGCGCTTGAGTTTTGAAAACCTAGGTTTCCGGAAAGGTCTCCTTATCGCTTTTGTTGTGGGTTTTGCTGTACGGCTTATCCCCGAGATTCTATCATATCCCTATCCGATTGGCTGGGACACAATCTACTATGCAGCCAGAATTAATGATGGCGTGGTGTGGAATCACTGGAGTAACATCTTCTCCACTTGGCTAATCTATGGGATTCTTGTGTCTTTGGGTAGTTTAACTCGGTTGGAGCCTTTCATGGACTGTCCACAACAACAAATCTGGGCGTCTACTGAAATTACAGTGGACACAGAGACCATAACCACACTTGCATCCAAACATCAAACTCCATATAAAACCCAGGGAAAAGAGGGGTAAGCGAAGTTAGGATCACAAAAATTGTGTTATTTTTGTAGAAAACTTAACCTAGGCGTGAGAGAAACTCTTTTTCAGTTAGGGTTCTGATTTCAGCTATTTTCTTGAGGTCTGCGTCGTCACTGATTACGGTTGCGTCTTCAAAGTATGCGGCAGCCGCTATTAACGCATCCGCCACCGGAACGCTATATTTGCCTTTAAACTCCCCAGCCTTGACTGCGCCTTCCTCGTTTATCTCCAGTTTCTTAACGTACACGGCATACCTAAGCGCTTCAACTCTGGTCCTAGCTAAGTCTGCTCTTTTCTCCTGCAAATATTTGTAATAAATTTCCGTCAGCGTCACCACACTCATCGCCGCCTCTATTTTCCCATCCTCTACGCTTGAAAGAATTTTCTGAACGGTTTCCCAACCTTCTTCTTTAGCAAACAGCTTAATCAGCGGCTTTGTATCCAAGACAATTCTAGGCTTGCTGAACTCGTTTCTCAAACTCCTTTGTCCACTCCTTTCTCGTAGCTTCAATCTCATCTGAAGGCTTTCTGCCCCTGAATAATTCTTCATCCACACCAGCCAACTTGGACAACTTGGGAACAGGAACAAGTTTGATAGCACCCTTCTCTTGAACAACCAAAAGCCGTTCCCCCTTCTCTATATTCAACTGTTTCCTTAACTTTGAAGGAATGGTCACCTGCCCCTTCGAAGAGACAACGACAGTTTCCGTTTCCCCCAAACCACGTTCACCCACAAAACAATAAACATCTTACACTAATAAATACGTCGGAAATTATCACATCTCACCGACACATTCACCCTTGCTTTACACTCCTCTATAGTTAACACTACCCAACAAAAAACACACAACAAATACCTAAAAGTCACTAATTTTAATCCACAAGCTCACACAAACATCCCAACAGCCGCACTCATAAAATACGCCAACAACGAATCAACCCAGATTCTTATGCGCTGGACTGGGATATGGCGGCTCATGCTTTCCCAAAGACGTGAAACCACTTATCGTCTTCTCCAACAGAGTTGACTACGCACCCATCATACTCCAAGCAGTCGAAGAAGTTAACGAAAACCAAGCAAAACACACAGTTAAAAAAAGCAAAAGAGAAGTTAACCGAACTAAAGGGCAAAAGAATCGCCGTTCTAGGTCTAGCCTTCAAACCCGACACAGACGACATGAGAGAAGCAAGATCCATACCAATCATAAACCAACTCCTAACCGAAGGCGCCGACGTCACAGCATACGACCCTGTTGCGGTCTCCAACGCTAAATCCATCTTCGGAGACAAAATCAAGTATGCCTCCTCAGCTATAAACTGTCTAAATGACACTGACTGCTGCATCATCGTAACAGAATGGCAAGAATTCAAAAAACTAAAGCCAGAAGACTTGACCAAAAATATGCGAACCCCCATCCTAATCGACGGAAGAAGAATAATCAACCCAGAAGAATTCAGCAACAAACTCAACTTCACAGCCATAGGACTTGGACAATAGCATGCGCACATAACTCGACTCTTGGGGTGATCTGAAGAATTTACGGTTAATTTTGAAGGTTGTTTATGGAATGTTTTGTTTCGGAACAGGCTGTTTTCCAAGTTTTTATGGGAAACAGGACTCATTTCAAATCCATCTCCAGAAATTCCTGAGGACGTATACGACAAGGCGTTTCACGTTCAAGTTACCCTGTTTCAGATAATTAATAACCTACAATGCTTGTATAACTGAAAGAATCGGGTTAGGAGAACACGCGCGTAGGAGAAAGAGCTTGGTGAGTAAAGCAATCAAGTTGGCTAGGACCTCTGCTAAGGGCGGATTCAACCTATTCTGGGGAATGGCAATCTCCTCAATAATATCATCTTTAGGAATAATCATAATCGCCCGACTGCTCTCTCCATCCGACT
Source organism: Candidatus Bathyarchaeum sp. (assembly GCA_004376385.1). Classification (GTDB taxonomy): domain Archaea; phylum Thermoproteota; class Bathyarchaeia; order Bathyarchaeales; family Bathyarchaeaceae; genus Bathyarchaeum. The sequence continues at coordinate 1,930 of SOJY01000130.1, read as the reverse complement.
ATGGACTATATTCAATTGTGCTAATAGCACCAATGCTAATCCAAATATTCAGAGACCTAGGAATAGACCAATCCACAATAAGATACACAGCAAAATACAATGAAGAAAAACAAAAAAACAACATAAAAACCGTTTTAACAGCCGCAACAACATTCGAAATAATCTTCGGAACAATACTATCTTTGATCACCTACCTCCTCGCAGACTTGATCGGAAACAGCATCTTCAACAGACCAGACATAGTACCCCTAATCCAACTTGTGTCCATCACGGTCCTAGCTGACGCACTCCTAAAAACCGCACAATCAGCATTCACAGGCTACGAAAAAATGAAGTACCACAGCTTCACTCTCATAACTCACTCCATCTTCAAAACAGGGTTTATGGCAATCTTTGTAATTGCAGGTTTTGGTGTTTACGGTGCAATCATCGGATTCACAACCGCTTCCTTACTAACAGGAATAACGGCCATACTCCTCTTCTACACAAAAATCTACAAACAACTACAAAACCAAAAAACAACCAAAAAAGAATTAATCACAAAACTAAAAACCATGTTCCGATACGGTCTACCACTATCAGCAGCAACAATTCTCGGCGGATTCAATGGACAATTCTACGCCTTTCTAATCGCAATCTACACCACAGACCATCTAATAGGCAACTTCCACGTAGCAACAAACTTTGGAGTCCTAATAGCATTCTTCGTCACACCCATAACAACCATCCTATTCCCAGCATTCTCAAAAATCAACGCACAAAAAGAACCAGAAACCATCAAAACAGTCTTCCAATCCTCAGTCAAATACGCCTCCCTCCTCATCATACCAGCAACATTTGCAGTAATGACACTCGCACAACCAGGAGTATCCACAATCTTTGGCGAACAATACCAATTCACTCCCCTCTATCTAGCACTATACATAATCATCTACCTATACACTGCTCTAGGATTCCTCAGCACCGGAAACCTGATAAACAGCCAAGGAAAAACCAACATGACCCTCAAACTCGCAATCATATCCTTCACACTAGGAATAATCCTAAGCCTAATACTAATCCCAACATTCGGCATCCTAGGTTTAATCGCCTCACATTTAATTGCAGGAATCCCCAGCCTAATAATTTCACTTTGGTGGATAAAAAAACACTACAAAGCAACAGTAGATTGGAAATCATCAACCAAAATCCTAACAGCATCAGCAACAGCGGCTATTCCAACATACATAGCCGCAACACAACTTACTCTACCAAATTGGCTAACTCTAATTCTAGGCGCAGCAATCTATCTAATCACCTACATGATCACAGCTCCATTGATAGGAGCGATAAACAAAAAAGACATACAAAACCTACAAGAGACTCTAGAAGGATTTGGGCCTCTCTCCTACCTACTCAAAATCCCACTAAACCTCATTGAGAGACTAATAATCATCTTTCAAAAGTCATAATCATATTTGCCTCCAAACATCAAACTTCATACATAACCGAGGATGACTCATTTTATGACCAAAAATGGTCTATAAACCAATTGCCCCCAAAACTAATTGTGTATGTCAAAAGCTTTAACTGATTTGTAAACACTATTGTTTACAGTGGTCAATTGGCTCAAGTTCAGCTTAGACTATCCCAAAAAACCCTTGAAGAACTAGACAGATGGATAGCAGAAGGCCGATTTAAGAACCGAAGCGACGCCATAAGAACAATAATAAGCTTTTATGAGGAAAGAGAAAAAACCCGCAAATTTCTCAAAATGTTGACGACACGAAGCGAAGAAGCAAAAAAATATCCTGAAGCTCTCATTCCTTTAGAGGATTTGCAGTGACATTCACTATACTCCTGCATCCAAAAGCTGCTAAAACCCTAAACAAAACAGACGAACAAACAAGGATAACAGAAAAACTGAGAGAACTAAGAAATCGTCCAGAAA
>SOJY01000277.1 GCA_004376385.1 Candidatus Bathyarchaeum sp. | reverse complement strand
ATTAAAAAATGATATCTCTCGCGAATGTCAAAAAGCTGTTATTTTATGGTTTTGTGATTTTTTTTATTATCTTTTTGTTTTCTCAGTTTTCAACTTCAATAACGGCCGAACCGAACTGCAGTGCAGATGTTATCCCAAAGGATGATATTAATTCTTGTCTGGATGTGATTGACAAGGAGCTTAAAGCTCTCGAACCCGCACATGAGTATAACAAGAAAGAGCTTGCCAGCCTAAGAAAACAGCTTGATAGTTTAAACAAACGAATTACTGGAATTTCAACTCAACTAGACAATCTTCAGATTGAAATTATTCAAAGAGAAGAAGATTTGGCTTTTGCTCAAGAGATCTTTGAGTTGAAAACAAACAACCATTATAAATTTCTTCGTCTCTATGACCCACTCTTACCCTTCCTTTCTTCTGATGCATCGGAAGCCTTCAGAGAAATGAACTTCAGACAAAAAGCAGCAGATGAAGACAGAAGAACAATGGAGGCCTATGCTCAAGATCTTTACGACTTAAAACAAGACAAAGAAGAGTTAGAAAAAAACCAGGCATCTCTTGCCGTCGCCAAGAAGCAAGTCGATGAAAGGGAGGGTTTTTTGGCGGGAGAAGTTGAAAAGGTTGAAGCTTATATAGCAACCCTAACATCCAAACAACAAAACTTGCTTGCACAGAAATTAGGCAGTCTTAATTTACCTAAGACATTGGGAGCTGGGCCTTTATATTGTGTTAATGATAGAGACCCAAAATATGATCCCGGTTTTCGCCCTGCTTTTGCTTTTTTCACCTACGGTATTCCCCATAGAGTGGGAATGAATCAATATGGCGCCTATGGTCGAGCCTCAAGCCAGGATTATAAAACAATTCTGACAACTTATTACCAAGACGTGAGAGTAGAATGTCGTGATTTGCCCCCGGCGATAAGTGTTGAAGGCTATGGAGGTAGAGACTTTGAGGAATACACAAAGGGAGTGGTTAATAAAGAAATGGGGGCAGATATTCCCGAGGCTCTGAAAGCACAGGCTGTGGCTGCCAGAAGCTACGCCATTAACGAGACTAATAACGGCCAGATAAGTATTTGTTCTTCACAAAGTTGCCAGGTTTACTCTGATGCAAGAAGAGGAGCGGCCAATGAAGCTGTTGATGCGACAGGCAAGAATGTTTGTGGTTCAGGAAAAGGGGAGGTTTTAGTCTCAAACAGCACAGGTCAAGTAATTAAAGCCTGGTACGCCTCAACTGCTGGTGGATATACTTTTACATCAGCCGATGTTTGGGGTGGCGGGACATCCTGGACAAGACGATTGAGAGATACCACAGGTGGTGTGTCTAATTTTTCGGATCTACAATCAACTGCATACGATAAAGATTCTCCTTGTTTCTACGCCGCTCAAGGATGGCGGAAGGATTATGCTGGCTCCGCCTGGCTGAAATCTGAAGAGGTGGCAGATATTGCAAATGTAATCATGCTGGCTAGAAAAAACTCTTCAGCGAAAGAACATTTATGCCAAATAGATAAACCGCCAAATCCAAATTTTGGATGCGGAGAAGTTTGGAGCCATGAAAAAGTTAGACAAGAGCTTGGGGGGTCAGCTTTTGTAACAGTTTCTTCAGTTGAAATAACAGGGGTTGATTGGGGTACTGGGAAAACAACTCAAGTGACGATAAACGGAATGACTTTCAGTGGTGACGAATTTAAAGACTTCTTTAATTTAAGAGCTCCGGCGAATATTCAAATAGTAGGACCGCTTTATAATGTTGAGAAAAAGTAATCTTGTGGTGGTATAATCGGGGTGAAATGCCGGATATATTT
>SOJY01000118.1 GCA_004376385.1 Candidatus Bathyarchaeum sp. | reverse complement strand
TCATATTAGGAGACTAATAACAGTGCTATGTTGAAAACAGCCTTTTTTCTGAAAAACCAAGAAAGACAATGCTTGTGCTCTTTAAGGGCTATTTCAAAGCGTAAAAGTCACAGTTTAATAAGTGAAAATATATCTGATTCGCGTAACTTGTATAATTTCGCTGTGAAGTGATGAATTGTGTATGATGTGCTGATTATTGGTTCTGGACCGGCTGGATTGACAGCCGCTATTTACACGAGCAGGGCTGGATTGAAGACTCTTGTTGTTGCAGGAACCATGTGGGGCGGTCAACTCATGCTTACGCTGGAAGTGGAAAATTTTCCGGGATTCGAAAACGGAATCCTTGGTCCAGATCTTATGGCTGCGATGCGGAAGCAGGCTGAACGCTGCGGCGCAGAATTAATCCTCGAAAACGCCACCTCCGCAGACTTCAAATCCAAACCCTTCAAGGTAACTGCGGGAAACAAAGTTTACGAAGCCAAGACGGTCATCATAGCTACTGGAGCATCATCCAAGTGGTTGGGTTTGGAGAGCGAAACACGGTTGAGGGGTAGGGGTGTTTCGGTGTGTGCTACTTGTGATGCGCCCTTTTTTAGGAACAAGAAAGTTTTGGTTGTGGGGGGAGGCGACACAGCCATGGAAGAGGCGTTGTTTCTTTCCAAAGTTGTGAGTGAAGTCAAAGTTATTCACAGACGGGACAAGTTGCGGGCTTGTAAGTGCCTTCAAGATGGTGCCTTCGCGAACCCGAAGATATCGTTTGTCTGGAACAGCACAGTTCAAGAGATTCTGGGCAAAGACAGAGTAGAAGGAGTTAAGCTTAGAAACGTTGTTTCTGGCGAAGAATCTGTTCTCCCATGTGACGCTGTCTTCTTAGCCATCGGATACACACCCAACACGAGCATCTTCAAAGACCAAATAGAACTGGATCCGACAGGTTACGTAGTAGCCAGAGAAGAAACACGAACTAATATTGACGGAGTCTTTGTTGCAGGCGATGCGGCAGATTACCGTTACCGCCAAGCTATTGCAGCCGCTGGGTCTGGATGCAAAGCTGCCCTTGACGCAGAAAAGTATCTTATAGGCACTTGAGAAACAGTTCCCACTATCTGTGTCTAAAAGTTATTGAAAAAAAAGATTCCACAGTCAAGACTAACAAAGCTTTTACACGTGATAAACCCATAAATTGAGTCTGCATGTTTCTTCACAAAATACGGTAGAATGAAGGAAAAGCCATGAGCGTGAAATCTTACTCAAAAAAGCTGGGAATCGTCGGCAAACCTAACACCGGCAAATCCACATTTTTCTCGGCTGCGACCCTAATTCCCGTGGATATCGGAAACTACCCCTTCACCACCATCAAACCCAACCGAGGCATAGGATACCTTCGGACTCCCTGTGTCCACACCGAATTCAACGTTGAAGACAACCCAAAAAATTCCCTATGCCTAGACGGGATTAGATTGGTTCCGGTTGAGTTGATTGATGTAGCAGGACTTGTTCCCGGTGCCTGGAAGGGACGGGGACTAGGAAACCAATTCTTAGACGAAATCAGAAGAGCAGACGCCCTTCTTCATATAGTCGACGTTTCAGGGTCAACAGACTGCGAAGGAAAAATCTGCAAACAGGGAGAACATGACCCATTAGAGGATGTTAAGTTTCTTGAAACCGAGATAACCATGTGGATGAACCAGATCCTGAAAAAGGACTGGTCTAAACTGGCTAGAATAGTTGAGTCTGGCAGAGAAGACATGATTTCTCTTCTTGAATCTCGCTTGAGCGGACTATGTATCAAACGATTCCACATAATTGAGAGCCTAAGAAAAACCGACCTTAACATGGATAAACCGACCCTCTGGAACGACGAGGATGTCATAAAATTTTTGGATATTCTGAGAAGCGTTTCCAAGCCAACACTGATTGCAGCCAACAAGATTGATCTTCCAACAGCAGAAGAAAATGTTGAACGTCTAAAAGAAAGCGGATACACGGTTGTGCCCTGTAGCGCAGAAGCAGAGTTGGCACTCAGAAGAGCAGGAGAAAAAGGTTTAATCGACTACACGCCTGGAGACTGCCGGTTGAATGTAACAAATTCTGACAAACTTAATGAAGCGCAAAAAAGAGCCTTGAATGTTATTCAAGAACAGATTTTGTTCAAGTTCGGCTCTACTGGCGTCCAAGAAGCCATTAACACTGCCTTCTTTGAGCTCTTGCAGATGGTTGCTGTTTATCCAGTGGAAGATAGTGAACATCTCAGCGACCACAAGGGCAGAGTGCTCCCCGACGTGTACCTTGTACCCTATGGAACTACTGCACGTCAACTTGCCTACATTATCCACACGGAACTGGGAGACAGCTTCATCCACGCAATCGACATTCGCGGAAAAAACAGAATCGGAGAAGACTACGTGCTAAAGGACAGGGACGTAGTTTCGATAGTCAGCGCCAAGAAACGAGGATAAAAGTTTTACTTGCCAAAACGGCGCTTTCGTCTCTGGTATGTTCGGACTGCACGCAGAAGGTCTATGAGTCTGAACTCTGGCCAGTTTACGTCCACAAAGCAGAGCTCACTGTAGGCAGACTGCCATGAGAGAAAACCGCTGAGTCGTTCTTCTCCTGAGGTTCGGATGATAAGGTCAGCGTCTTGTTTTGGCATGTGAGCGGTGTACAGGTATTTTTCGAAAAGTTTCTCGTTTATTTTATCAGGATTTAATTCTCCCTTTACCGCTTCTTTTGCTATCTTTTTTGTTGCGTCAACGATTTCTGCCCTTCCACCGTAAGCCAGAGCCAGATTCAAGAACCGGTCAGTATACCTTTTTGTTGCTTCTTCTACGCGTTGGATCACTTCTTGGGTCGATTTAGGTAAGAGGTCTAGACGGCCTATGGCTTTAACTCTGATTTTGTTTTCATGAATTCTTTCGTTCTCAAGGATCGACCGCAGTTTTTCCTCAATCAACCTCATAATCTCTTCTACCTCTTTCGGGGGACGGCAAAAGTTTTCGGTTGAAAAAGCGTAAAGTGTAATAATTTTTACATCCAGTTCTATGCACCAATCCAGCAGCTCATCGATCTTGTTGGCGCCATGACGATAACCAATCCAAGGAATCAGAGATTTATGGAAAGCCCATCTTCGGTTTCCGTCGAGGATGATCGCCACATGTTCCGGTTTTTTTCCATCTCTAACTTGAAGCCACAGCCACTTCTCATATACCTTGTAGATACCCAAAATAGAGAGTAAACCTTCAAGCATAGTTTTTACCACAGAGAGTTAAAATATTCTGATATTACGCTTCTGTTCGTTTGTTTAGATTTTTTCATTTTTATTGTGAATTCTGGACGTATATAGACGGGATTTTTAGATAATAAACCTTTCAATTATCGAAGTTTTGGGCATCTAGCGGGTCTGCATGTCACCTTTCTTCAAAGTCCACCATTGCCTCGTCTGTCTCTTCAAAGTAGCTACTGTATTTTCTGCGCAACAATAGCACTGTTAAGACTGTGGAGACTATCACTGGTATGCCCCCAACGATGGTGTAAACCAATGTGGTGTAAGCGGATTCTGGCTTGATAAGTATCTGTGACGCCTCAACAAACATAACAGAAGACCACGCGACCCCAATTACTATGACAATGGTACGCCACAAACGTAAGTCCCTCTCAAAGAACCAGCGAACAGCCCTTCCTGAAAGTATAACACATATTCCGATAGCGATAAGGTATGTTGATTGTAAAAGAAATTCTCCGATGAGGCTTGGAACCTGTGTAAAAAAAGTGTCAGCCGACGCGGTAGCTACATTTGCCACCGCGGTTCCTCCCAGATAGCCACCAACAAGAATCAGTAAGATTCCTGCAAGCGCGGAAAAGCCTGCTATCTGCACCGTGAATGGGGGTGGGGAGTATTCTTTTATCCATTTGATAAAGTTTTGAGCTGTTTTGTCGAGTCGGAATCCTCGCACAACAAGGAATGCACCTGCGATTATGGCGAGGGCTTGTCCAGCGTATGCCAGCCAGTCCAAGTACCATAGGACTCCTAGAACGATGAAGAGAATTCCGGGGAGACCTAGAAACATTCGGGAATATCGGGGGTTGGTTACAAGAATTTTCAGGTATCTAGAAAATACGGCTGCTGTTTCTTCGATGGATTTGCTGTGCTGTATCACAATTCTTCTAACAGAAGTAACCGGCACTCTTGATTCAATCAGCGGCAGCACCATCTCGTCTGCGTAGCCGTCTGTGACTAGGATAACGTCTGTTGCCGGAAACTCGTTTAGAACTTCGGTGAGTTCAGCTACGAGTTGCCTGTCAGCCTCTACTCCATGCAGATCAGAGCCTGCTATGGTTGCAACTTCGTACTTTTCATGTCCTTTTTTGCTCTTCTTTAGGTTGTCGTAGATTCTGACAGCTTCAAACATGGCGTTGGCGTCAGCTTCTTCAGGGTCTCGTAGGGCTAGGCTCGCAGCAGCATTCACGTTTTCTTTTCTTCCAAGGACAGGCGTGTTTATTCCTGCTTTCACGCCGATATCGTCGTCCCTGTCGACGCATAGAATAAGAATGCGTTCCGCCTTGGCTGCTGTAGGCATATTTGCTCTCCTTATAGTATCCTTTTATCTGGAGACACACTTTAATTTTGTCTTTATTTTTTGTATTCACGATTCCGTGAATAAGCTTTGACTATGTCTGCCAGAAATTAGAGTAGCCCTTTTTCTGCCAGAAACTGAAATTCTTCCCACGACAGCTTCTCGCCGCGCTTCAACTTCGCTAATGCCCTCTCCTCCAGCTCTTTCTGGAGTTCACCTTGACGTTCAGCCTGTTTTTTGTCCGCGGTTTCCTTCAATTCTTGTTCGATGGCTTTGATTTTTTCTATTAATTCGACGCATTTTTCGTGTTGCTGCTGGGCTTGCTGTCTGGTTTCCACATGTTTTTGGTGCGCCTCGTTAGCCTCAGCTTGGAGTTCGCGGGCTTTCTCTAAGATTCCAATCATCTGCAAATGATATTTTTGGCTCTGTTCAGCTAGTTCAGACAGTTTTTCGTGAATTGTTTTTGCTTCAGTTCCAAAGCCTCTCTGTTCTGTTCGCATCTCAAAGAGTTTGTCTTTCACTTTTTTTATTCGTTTTTGAACTACAAGCTGGGTTTCAAGCTGTCTTATCTGATTAACTAGGTCATCTTCTTCCTTTACTGGGAGCGAGTTTGTTTGAATTTTCCAGTCGATCTCTTCAATTTCTCTCGCTACCTGCCGCAGGTTTCCATCAGGTCTCTTTTCATTTAACACCCTGATTTTCTCTTGTAGTTCCGAAATTTTGTCGCGTTTCTCTTTGCCTTTGGTGTTCACTTGATCGCGCAGGTTTTTCAGTTCTTGGACCTGCTTGTTTATGGTGTCTCTTTTTTCTTTGATGGTGTCTGCGTCTTTTCTTAGGTTTCTGACTTTTTCGTTGAGGGAGTTTCTTTTTTCAGCACACTTTTTTGCTTCTAGGTTCAGCTTGTTTCTTTCTTCTTTGGTCGGAGTTAATTCTTGGTTTAGGGCTTCGATTTTGTTTTTAGTGGAGTCAGCTATTTTGTTCACTTCCTATGTTGGGGTTAGCTTCGGCAAGATTCTTCTGAGTTTAACGTGTCTTTTGATGAGTCTGGAAATGATGTGTTTTCTAAAATAAGAGGTTTATTCCAGTATGATTCTTGCATCGACCGTTTTTGCTCCCTTCTCGTAGACCATTACTGGATTTAGGTCGAGTTCTTTAATTTCTTGGTGGTCCATAACCAGCCTTGATGTGTTTAGCAGGATTTTTGCTAGCGTGTCGATGTCGGCTGGTGGTTGACCGCGGTAGCCTCTGAGGATGGGGTATGCTTTCACTTCTGAAATCATCTCTCGGGCTTCCTCTTCAGTGATTGGGGCAATTCTGAAGGACACGTCTTTCATTATTTCCACGAATGTTCCGCCAAAACCGAACATCAATGTTGGTCCAAACTGTGCGTCTTTGATTGCCCCAACTATGACTTCTGTTGAGCAAGGAGCCATCTCCTGAACGAGGATGCCGTTAATTTTTGCGTTGGGTTTATGTTTCTTTACGTTCTCCACGATTTTGTTGTAGGCTTTTTTAGCATCCTCTCGACTATTGATGTTGAGGATTACTCCGCCTACGTCAAACTTGTGGATTACGTCTGGAGAAACTATTTTGAAAACTGTAGGGTACCCAATTTCCTCGGAGAACTTTGCTGCTTCCTCGGCAGTTTTCGCTATCTTCAATGCTGTGATGGGTATTCCGTATTCTTTACAAACAGTTTTTGCTTCGTGCTCAAGGAGAAATTTTCTTCCCTCAGCTCTGGCTTTCTCAAAGATTTTGGTAACTTTTCCCGACAATGTCAACAACCTGTTTCTTGGCTGCAGAGAGGAAAGTAAGTTTTTCCCCTTTCTAACTCTTTCGCATGCCTTATCCATAAACTATATAATTTTTTGTTATTGTTTTTCTGAAAAAAGGTTGTTTTCAACAATCAGCTGTTATTAGTCTCCTAATATGAAAAGGGCAATGTTGCTTCCTAGGCGGATGCACTGC
>SOJY01000047.1 GCA_004376385.1 Candidatus Bathyarchaeum sp. | reverse complement strand
TGTCTTTTCGAGTCTTGAATAATCAGGTTTCTTCTTTTTGTCAAGAGATGCTGGAACACCAATTATTAGTATGTCGCTTTCTGAGACCGCCTTTCTGAGGTTGGTTGTTGCCATAAATTGGCTATCTTTTATACGTGGCTCTATGAACTTGCGGAGATCAGATTCAGTGAAAGGAGACTTTCTTCTCTTTAATTGGTGAACTGTGATTCTGCTAGAATCAACACAAATAACATTGAAGCCTGCTTCGGCAAAAAGGCAAGCGGTAACTAAACCAGTTCTTCCGCAGCCCACAACACAAACAGTGTATTCTCGCCTCTTCTCCGGCGATTCCAAGTCTTTGCCTGCAAGCTTCATGACCCTAGACATTTTTTCTCCTCCACCCAAATTGCTTGCCTCTGTTATTAATACGTGACGAACATTTTTGTTGCAAGCAGATTAAATAGGCGAAAAAACATGTTGGCTGAAGTTAACAAGAAACTGTAAAACATTCGGGCTTAAATTATCCGTTTGTGTTCTGGAACGTTCTCGGTGACCTCTTTGGATGGGCAAACGGTAACGTCTCTGGAGATAGTAACGTTGTCTCTGATTGTTACGTAATCGCCGATTACGCATCCTTCGCTGATTTCTGCGCCTCTGCCTATTGTTGTTCCTTCTCCGATAACCGCACCCCTTACTGAAGCATTATCCGAGATTGTTGCCTCTGGGAAAACCACAGAATTTTCTAAGGTAACATTTCTGCCCAAAACCACGTCTCTCCCGATAACTGCGTATGGACCTATTCTTGAGTTCTGCCCGACGTTAACTCCCGCGTCAACTCTAACCGGATCGCTGATTTGTGCTCCTTCCTCTACGTTAACGTCCTTTCCGAGAAACCGCTTTTTTGGTTCCGCGTCAAGCAATATCCTGTTTGCTCTTAGGTAATCTGCTGGTTTTCCGATGTCAATCCAAATTTCTTTGAATTCGTGACCGAAAAGTTTTCCCTCTTTTGCCAATTTCGGGAATACCTCATGTTCGATCGAGACAGGTTGCCCAGCAGGAATGTAATTGAAGATTTTGGGGTCTAGCACGTAGACTCCGGCGTTGATGAGGTTGCTGGGGGCTTGTCCAAGAGGAGCTTTTTCTATGAACTGTGTCACCTGACTGTTTTCTGTTAGTTTTACGGTTCCGTATCTGCTGGGGTCTTCGACTCTGTAGAGTGCTATCGTCGCAACTGCGTTCGATTCTTTATGCTTCTTTAGTAGAGCCGTGTAATCGATTGTGCTGAATATGTCGCCGTTCAGGACCAGAAACGGTTCTTCATGCCCAATAAATTCTTCAGCATATTTGATGGCTCCGCCTGTGCGCATGGGCTTCTTTTCCTTGGAATATGAGAGTTTCATTCCATGCGTTGATTCGCCGTAGCGTTGCATGAAAACTTCAGCCATGTATTTTACCGCCAAAGTAACGCCGTCTACCCCTGTTTCAGCCAGCCTTTCAAAGGTCCAATCTAGCAGAGGCTTGTTCAATATTGGAAACAGAAGCTTCGGTCTGGTACAGCTGAGAGGTCGAAGCCTAGTTCCGATGCCTCCAGCCAAAATTATTGCCTTCAATCCAGTTCAGTCCTGAACAACTAACTGTGAGATTCTCAAGTAAAAGTTTTATGAACGTTTTCTGGGGGTTCCTAGGCTTAACAAGAACGTAAGGTGATGTTCGGCTGGATAAGGTTTAATTTAAGGCTTACAGGTATGTTATCTCTTGCTGCGCAGGATGCGGGGGTTGCCAAGCCAGGTCAAAGGCGCAGCCCTGAGGCGGCTGTCCCGTAGGGGTTCGTGGGTTCGAATCCCA
>SOJY01000274.1 GCA_004376385.1 Candidatus Bathyarchaeum sp. | reverse complement strand
CCTTAACTCAAGCTGTGAGCTTTAAAGCTGTCATTCAGAAGAATCGGAGGATACATATTCCAGTCTTGGTCAGATGGCGGTTCAAGCTGGGGTCTGGGGAATATTCAAGGTGCATCTTAAGCTTGGCCACCGTTATGAAGATTTTTATGGTCGCATGGGCGCGGACGGCAGACTGACAGTTCCGAAGGTTACTGCTAAAGGGGTTCTTGAAGTCCGAGAGAGAAGAGAGTTTGAACGGGTACACAGTGGAGGTTACGTTGTATCCTGTTGTGGGGGAAGAGGACGAGGAGGATAAATAAGGGTTCCAAACGGCGACGTACATGCATCCTCAAAGTAACCGAGACAATATTTGAAGCTTATACTCTCGAGGATTATTCACCCAGACTTTTCATAACATCCTGAATTAACGGTTTGAGTGAAGGAATATCCTCTTTTATTGTCTTCCACAAGATTTCGATATCTACACCAAAATATTCATGTATCATCTTATCCCTTATTCCAGCCATTTTCTTCCAAGGAATGGAAGGATGTTTATTTCTAATGGATCTGGGGATTTTCTTTGCTGCCTCTCCGATGACCTCAACGCTTCTTATGACTGCATTTATTGTCTTTCTGTCTTTACCAAAATCTTCAAAACTCATATTCTCAGTAAAGGATTCTATATCATCTATGGAATCAATTATGTCTTGAATATAATCTCTGTAATCTCTTTTTTTCATGGATAAACAACTTCTTTAAGGATGTATTCTCCAATTCTTGGTTTTAGTGCTCTTTTGGAAACTAAATCAACTTTTGCCTCAAGCAATTTTCCAAGATAGTCTTCTAAATCCATAAAATCAAAAAGTCCGATTGGCTCTTCAAACTCAACCAAGATATCAATATCGCTTCTTTTCCTTTGTTTACCTTTAACAAAAGAGCCAAAAATCCCTATCTCTTTCACCTTATATTTTTCCTTTAACTCTTCCTTATGCTCTGCTAGAATGCTTTTTACCTGTTCAAGTGTTTTCATATTCTTCACATTAGATTAAAGGGTTTAATGAATTAAGCCTTATCTTTTGAACTCAAGCCTTTTTCTTATGAGTCGGGTCTTTTCCTTCTCAAGAGTCTCTTTCTGAAGCATTCATTCAATCGCGTCATTTCACTACTGGAAAGTTGTCGTGGAGTGGGCGCTGTTATATTTTTTTCTATTTTCTTTAGTGTCGTGTTTCAATTTACTAAGGTAATCCGAAAAAAATATAATAAGGTATTCGTTTCTCTTTTAAGCAGGTGAGAACATGGAGCGCGCTCTGGAGGCATTCGTTTCGCGAGAGATTCCGACCATATTCAGGGAATACTCCATTGTGGCCGTGAACGAGACCTTGCCAGGTCGAATCAGAGTTGACTTCCACCTCAGGCATCAGGACGGAACCGATGTGTTCGTGGAAGTTTCCGCTCGAAAAATAGGGCGCACTAAACTCGGCCAGATACTCAACATGTATGCGGCAATCTCCAACATTGAGCCTCCGTTAAGGAAGTTCGAGCTAATAGTAATAGGTCCTGACGTAACCCCTTCTGTGAAGAAGGAGCTAGAGAAACTTCAGGTGAAGCTACTTACCTACGAAGAGATCGGTATAACGGGTCAGAAGCTTCGTGAAGTACAGGAACAGGAGCGGCGACGGCGGCTGGAGATCCAACAGCTGTCACCGGAAGAAGCCAGATTGGTTGTAAGGTGGGAGTCTGAAAAGAAAGCCATGGTCCGTGCTTCTGATGTGCAAGAAGCCTTAGACTGCACGGTCGATTACGCCTATTTTTTGCTCCATGATCTTGAACGTAAACGCTGGTTAGAGCGGG
>SOJY01000025.1 GCA_004376385.1 Candidatus Bathyarchaeum sp. | reverse complement strand
TCTGTCATGTTTTGCAGTTTGTTCATGTTTGTTCTTTCTGAAGTGAGGAAGACTGGATCGAAGTTGAAGGCTCTCAGATTCTCCACAATCTTCAATACTTGTGGGTTGGGTGTGGTTTCGGCGATTTTGGTCATGCCTGCTTTCTCGAAGAAGGGGTTGTATTTTGCCATAACTGCTATTGTTTCCACGTAGGGTTTGCCTGCTAAGGGAAGGGTTTCGGTCACAATTTTTGCTCCTAATCCGATTGTGCGGTATTTGGGGTGGATGACTACTCGGGAAATCCTGATTATGTCACGGTTGATCTCTTGGATTGTCAAGTTTTTTCCAAGGGCTTTGCGTCTGCCCGTTACGGCGAGGGGTGGAGAGCCATAGACTATGGCGCCTACGGTTTCGTCATTTCTTTTCATGGTAAATATTTTGTGGTGTGCAAAGAGTCTGGAGTCTCGGTAGTGAAAATGGGCTAACTTCTTGTAGTCCGCCCTTGTTCCTTTTTCTATACGCATTTCTTTTACGATGCTGCATTCTCTGTTGATGTTGTTGGGGTAGTAATTGACCTTGATTTCTCTTCCGAACCGTTTGTGGATGTGAATTGACGGCTTCAAGTCCTCAAAGAGGTCCGTGTGTGTTGTAGCAGCAAAAACGGCTCTGCCTTCCTCTCTTGCGATTTTCTGGATGTTGAAAGCAACGATTTTGGCTGTGTCCCTGTCTAGGGTGGAGCAGAATTCGTCTGCGAACCAGTACTTCTTGTCTGATTCGATCATTTTGGCTAATCTGTATCTGTATTTTTGTCCGTCGCTGAGTTGACTGTAGCGTCTTACAAAAAGGAAGGCGTCGTTCAAGCCAACTCTGGATAGGAGAGTTAAGCCTTGGTTAAAGTTTCCGCCAGCGGTGTCGATGAGGGGCTTGTTTGGGTCGATCTTTATGTTGTTGAGGTTTACTGTTTCTGGCTGCAGATCCTTTTCCAGTGCCTTTAGTAATACGCTTTTTCCGCTTCCGCTGTCTCCTGTGATGTAAACTACATCGTTGGGTGCGATCTTCAGTTCCACGTTATCGTAGATGACGTGTTCTTGGAAGTTGTCTACTCCGATGCCGAAGGCTTCAGCGACTTTTATTGTGCGGTCGGTGACGTCAGTTTTTGTTTTGTAGGCGATGTTAATTCTGAAGACGCCTGTTTTTCTGTCATATTTTTTTTGGATTCTTGTTATTTTGAATATTTCTCGGATTCCCAGTTTTACCACGCTCTGATTAGCCTTGATGGGGCTTCGGTTTTTCTTGTTGACATGCAGGCTAGGGCTAGTGCCCAGAGTCTGTCGTCGTGGGTTCCTTCGGGATGGCTGAATTTTGTGTGTCCATCTTTTGTGAGTTCATATTTTTCGCAGTGAATCTCGGCGATTAACTGGCTGTCATAAGGCATAGACACTTTGCATGTCTGCATTAGCTCCCGCAGGTGACTTAGCACCTCTTCTTTTCGTCTGGAAGTCAAAACAACGCCTCGGGTGTTAGAGACGACTGTGGTCATGTCTTCTGTGACGTATTCGCCTATCCCCGTCTGATCAACATAGATTGCTTCCACTGTCAGGTACCGGTCGGTCAGGGCTTTTATGTATCCGATGACGCTGGCGTATGGAGTGCCAAGCTTGAATCGGTGCAAATGAATTAAACGAACCTGACCATTGTTTAGAAGTTGTACGACTGCAACTGCGCTGTGGTCACGTTTCTTTCCCAAATCCACGCCGACGCAGAATCTTCCTGAGAGTCTGTCTATGAAACTGGAGTAAGTTAGGGTGCCGTTGATGCATTTTGTGATTAGTTCCTGCGGGAAGTAGCGGCTTTCGTCTTCTGCCCATTCTGCTTCCATTTCTCGGTGCCAGCGCCACGGGTCGCTTTTCAGTTGTCTTCGTATTTTTTCGAGAATCTGCTTTTTCAGGGGACCGTCTGGTTCTGTTGCGTCTTTCCAGGTGATGTGGGATTTGGCGAAGTCGCTGTAGTCTGGGTGGTTGAAGATTCTGTAGAACAGGTGGTCTGTGCTCCATGGAGTGCTGGAGCAAACGAATTTGCCGTTTGTAGTTCCCAAAGTGAAGAGGATAGCATCGTACATTTCTTCGTCGTTGGCTGTGAAGTTCATTTCGTCCCAGTAGACAAGATGTAGGGTGGGTCCTCGGATTGTGTCGGGGTTGTTTGGGAAACATTCTATGACGCTGTCGTTAGAGAAGTAAATGATTGTTTTTCGTGCTTTCAGATAGGAACTTTTGGGCAAATATCTGAGGAAAGCGGTTATTTTTCGTATGATCAGTTTGGCTTGCCGATAGCTTGGTCCTACAACGCCGATGGACGTTTTGGGTCGAATTAGAGCATAGTGGAGCAGTAGAGCGGCTACTATGTGGCTTTTGCCGCTTTGTCGGCACCATCGGGCTGCAACAAACTGTTTTTCTACAAAAAAGTTGGTTAACTGTTTTTGGTAGTCTGTTGGTTTGAATCCGAGAGTCTGCTCGAAAAAGTCTAGGGGATTCTCTTGGAACTTTAGTTTTTTCTTTTGAAGTTTCTGCTTGATTTGCTGCTCAAGCTGTTGGGTTTGCTTCTCCAAGTTCCTCATTGACTAGCTTCCTTAATTCTTCGAGTTTTTCTTTGATTTTGCCTGTGTCGTACTCTTTGGCGATTATGTTGATGCTTCGGCTGATGTACGCTGCCAAATGTGCCCACTTTTGTTGTTGCTTGGTTGGTCTGCCCCGCTCCTTGATTTTGGTTGCCTGTTCATGTGCCATCTCGGCGAGAACCTTCAAGTCTAGAATCAGTTCTGCACGAATCTCCTGAGTGCTAAAATTGAACTTTTTTGTTGTTCTCCTGATTTTCTGAAAAAAGGTTGTTTTCAACAATGCTCTGTTATTAGTCTTCAAATATGATCACACCTTTTGTCCAAAAAATGTTCCCAGAAGCGTTCCCACAACTAACGTGATGGTTGCAAAGATTTCGCCGTTAAATTTGCCTAGAAAAGACATGTGCGCAATCTCTAGGGCAGTTAACAGGACCAAGGTTACGATGGCTATTAGGACTCCGTAAACTAGGGTTTGGCTTGGCGGAATCTCAACCCGTTTTATTTTTTCGCCAGATTTCACTAGAACCTTTTTTGTTAACAGTTTAGAGATTCGTTCTTTCATGTTTTCTCCACCTGCATTTGACTTTGACGAAGCGTCCGCTTTTGGTTTTGATTTTCATCAGGTTTTTCTTGATGATTTCGTGGAATTTTGTTTCCAAGTCTTGTCTTCTTCGAACATTGACTTTTTCGATCATGCCCACTGGGATGCAGTTATACACTAAATCGTAGGTTTTTTCGGTGATTTGGAAGATGTCTTTTAGCAGAATCAGATGTTGTGCCCGTTTTCCTTTGACTCCAACGTAGTGTCCGATGCTGGCTACGGGAGTGTCAAAGTGTGGTTCTCCTCCTTCTCCTGTTCTGCCCATGGCTTCGCTTGCGTCTAGCCAGTAGACTCGAACTAGGTCTCCGAACCTTAGTTTTTTGATTTGTTTCTGTTCTTCTGGCTTCATTTTATTGTCCTCTTTTGTAGCGTGACAAAGAATCGCTTTTACTTCGCAGAGTGTACAAGTAATCAGCGAGCAAGGGCGTTTCTTTTCCAAGCTCCAAAACAACCTCAAGAGTCTGAGTTGCCGCGTTTACTCTGTATTCTGTGCTTATGATGCGGTAGTCGGTGTCAACGTTTTCGTTAGGAAGAGTAATGTGAATTTTGTCTCCCGGCAATAGCGTGTTTGTACCGTAGTCTATGACTGTGCTTCGTATCGTTATCGACTCAGCGGAGTTCTCCAGATGCGCCAGCAAAGCCTTAGCCCGAAGGTCACATTCGTTGTCGCTGTGAAGCTCTTCATCCACTTCCACCAGTTCACGCACACCATACGCTGTTTGGCTGCTCGTAGGCTCCTGCGCTTCTAATGGTCGTCTTGCGTTCCAGCGTCCTTTTCCAAAATGGAAAATGTCAACCCAAACATCTCCAAATTGTCCAGATTTTTGGTTGACAATAAATCTGACGCCCCGTATGAGGTCCCAACGGAAATCGCTGATGTTGAAACTGCTTTCTGTCCACTCGTCGATGTGGTTTTTTCCTATCTCAAGTTTGATTATTTGCCATTCTCCCGCTTTTGGGATCGTGAAGCCTCTCCAGACAACGTTGTCGTCGCCAGTGCCGTCGTGAAGTTCGATCGAATGATTCAACGTGTGACTGTTGTCTGCTTTTATGGCAAAAATTAGGGCTGGATACTGGCTTGTGTTCACGTAATTATCAGGAACCACCCACCAAAAAGAGACGTAATACATGTAAGCGGTGCAGGTTGCTTTGACACAGTTTGACCCCTGAAATACGTTGGATGTTTCTATGCTCATAGTCGTGTTTCCGGTTATGGGCTCCCATTTTCCAAGGGCATGTTCAAGCCAATATTCTACTTGAGTCAGGTCTTCTGTGAATGAATCACTCCATGGCTGCCCATCAACGTCCAAGGGGTAAGGTTTCTCTCTGGCGCCGTAGGTCATGATTCTGTTTCGTATCCGATGAATGTCCCGCCGATACTCGCTTGACTCTATCAAATCAGAAAGGCTGACGGGGCTGGTTTTACTGTTTTTAGGGAAGAATGCGAATTTTGCGTCGGGCTCAACTCGGAAATCAAAACCGACTGCTCCGTTCTTGTCTGCTGAAGATGCAACATATTTTAGGACATCAAAAACTGGCGTATTCTCATACTCCAGCAGGGTATAGGTTGTGTCCGTGTCTTCTATCAACTCTGTTGAGTCTCGAACGTGACTAAGACCCACATAGTAGTCAATCAAATCTTTGACGATTGCTTCGCCCTTCTGGTTCTCATACCTTTTTGTTATTACCCGCCTGAAGAGCTTCTCGCCCCAGCAACGCCCCTTAACCCGCAAATAATTCTCAATAGATGAAGACTCGCACGTAACATCCTCAACTCTAATAGTCGCGATCAGGGGACAGTTTGCTCCTCTTCCAATACTCAAGCTACCGTTAACGCCCACACTGATCGGATACGTCTCAGTGTATTTCTTGTCAAAATTCTGCAGAAGACACGAAAAACTCGAAACCTCATTAGTACAACCCAAATGAACAATCAAATCCAAAACGTCGCCCTGAGGCGGAGTAACCGAACCAAAAACCAAGGCAACAACAGGCAAGCCTACGCTCATTCGACGCCCCTTCTCCTGAACGCTTCCTCGTCTCCAGAACGGCGTACGTTTCGTCCATAACCGGAAGTTTCAGCCCACGCAGCATTATAGTCCCGCACAGAAGCAGTTGCAGCATCCATCTGAGACGCAAACTGCCACATAGCAGAGCCAGCAGCAACAATCACAGCCACACCCTCACCAGTTAAAGCCAAGAACGTGGCGTAACTGATGTTCAACGCGTTCTGGGCAGCCGTTGCTATCCAACATGAAGCAGCATAGACCTTCTGGGCAACAGCCACGCCTATGCTAGTTCGCATAAACGTGCCCATAACCGTGACAACCATCATTGCACTGTTGAAAACTCGAGCCTGCTCAATATTCAGCAAACCAAACTGACCAGCAACATAGCCAACAGCTAAACCCGCTGCTCCTAAACCAGCAACTGCGGAGCCTAAACTTTTGATTCTCACAGTTAACGCTTCAGCATCCGTTTGAATTCTCGAGAATTCGTTGCTTGCGCGGTTAACAGCCCTTACCGTAACTGCTATTTCGCGGAAACTCACAAACCTGCCTCCCGTTTTGCAGTTTCAATGGCTTCGCCGATTATGGCTTCCAACTGAGGCAAACTTTCTTGAAATGCAGAAAAAAGGAACGGACGAGCCCTCATGTAACGAGTCCCCAACTCCACAGCCATCGCATAAACAGCGTCTGCGCCAACCTCAGCAACCCACTCACCAACCTTAGCGTATATTGACCGTCGCAAATGCCCAGTTTTAACGGGAACCCGCTGCATAGCAGACACCTTAACGTCTGCAGCCCATTTTCTCAACTGCTCATGCACCTGCTGTTGCATACCAGAATCAAACTGCTCCATAGCAGCCTTGAATTCTTCAGTGCCCGTTACGTCGTAGGTTATTTCGATCGCCACTTTCCCTTCTTCTCCATTTTCTGTTTTTGTTCCTCTGCTTGACGATCTAACTCGTTAAGAATCAGGATGAACTCCTGGATGGTTTTGGCTGGCTGCCTATCGAGCTGGTTTGGGGTGAACCCGAATTCTTTGCAGAGCCTAAACCTTGTGACTGACTGATGGGGCTTGCCTCGTCTGATTGCTCTGATAAAAAACGGGTCTCCTCAACCGTGACGCTACAAAGCCTGTTGACAGCTTGGCTGAACAATTCGCCAAGCTCAAACGACACACCATCTTCTTCACTAAGCAACCTTTCCAGACTTATCGGCTGGTTTGCTGGCTGCTCCTTGAGGCTCGCCCAAACAGTCTCCGCTTGAATCGCAACATAATCACTCTTCACGACCTGACCAGACACAGGATGATACCGCGTATACTTCTGGATGATCCGGTTACGTTTTGCCCAAGAAATCTCCTCAAAAACGTACCTGCCTGTATACTCCTC
>SOJY01000120.1 GCA_004376385.1 Candidatus Bathyarchaeum sp. | reverse complement strand
GAGAATAGGTAACAAAATCTTAGCTGAGGCTAAACACACAGTCAAGAAACAGAAGATTCCCGTAAAGGCTGTCCTGAAAGAGGGAGACGCGGTTCATGAGATAGTTCGCACCGCGAAGGAGGAGAAGATTGATTTGATTGTTATGGGCGCGAGGGGAGTGAGTAGAATAAAAGAACTGCTGCTAGGCAGCGTAAGTCATGGGGTTTGCAGAAAGACTCATTGCTCGGTAATGATCGTAAAATGAACTGTTCTCTTCCGAATTGACGTTCACGCTTTACTGCTTCAAACTCTCTCTACGCCTTGGCCTACGTATCACTAGAATTCGAGCTGGAAAGTTTATATCGCCTACCTTCTACGGTGTAAACTTTTTCTTTTTCGAATAAATGTCGTAAAGCTTTGTAGACATCTTTTGTAGATTCTCCGAGATGCTCCGAAGTTTCAGCTAGAGTTAAAGGCTTATCAACTTGACTGAACAACGAGAGAATTCTTTTTTCAAGTTTCTTTCTCTTACTCATTGTATACACCTTTCGAAAGAGGAAATCCAATATCGTATAAAAAGATTAGCGTTAAAAAATATGCGGTGAGCCTTTGGATGACTGCACAGACAAGGTAATTCCAAATCTGCCCACCCAAAAGTTTTTGGATGGTGGTCAGGGGTAGTTTTGAATCTCGGTTTAAATTATCGGAGTTTATTGCCGAATGAGCTTTCTCCTTCAAGTACAGCAGCTAGATAAGCGAGGCCTAAAGGGAGAACTGCTATACCAAGCACGGCGGAACCTTCAATGTGTGGTGCTGGCGGATTGATTAAGGTAAAGTGCAACTTCATGTCTTCCCCTCTAAGACTATGGGTATCCGCGTATGCTCCCTTTCAAGTCCGTGCGTAAATGGGCATGCTTGGTTCCTCTAGTTCCCGGATGCAGCCGGGATCAGGAGTTAGATAGTCATGGTAGTAGGCATAGGCTCTGGCTCGGCATCCCCCGCAGACGTACTTGTAAGAGCATCTCCCGCATCTTCCCTTCAGTTTCTCGCGATCTCTCAGATCGTTCATAACCTTTGAATGCAACCATACGTCCTGAAAACTCTCTTTTCTGAGGTCTCCGACGACGATAGGCATGAAAACGCATGGCGTGACTAGTCCGTTAGGCTGGATGGCACAGTACAGCGTGCCCGCGCCGCACCCGCCAAGGAAGTCGGTTAAGCTCTTGGCTCGGCCATGGATGTCTGTAGCGGCAAAATGCGTCGGAGACAACACGTCTCGTTTGGTTATGAGGGATTGCTGCAAACAGACCCTTGAATATTGCGGAGCGGTGCACAACACCTCGATTTCACTGTTCACCACTTCATTGTAGAGGTATTTGAGTAGTTGCTCCCGTTGGGTAGGTGACAGATCGAGGTTGACTAAGGTTTTGCCTCGACCCGTGGGTATGAAGTTGAAGACGATGATCCGTTTGGCCCCTAGATTTTTGCCAAGCTCCACGATGTCTGGGATTTCGTAAAGGTTGTGTTTTGTGGCGGTTGTTGCGATGCAAGTGTTTGATCCCGCCTCAACCGAGTTTCTGATGCCCCTAAGGGTCTTGTCGAAGCAGCCGTTGACCCCTCGGAAGGACTCGTGGGTTTCCCGTCTCGCACCATCCAGACTTACCTCTACATACCCGACTCCAGCTTCCTTCAGCCTCTCTACCATCCGCTTTGTCAGTAGCGTTCCGTTGGTGGCAACCGAAATGTACATTCCCTTTCCCGCTGCGTATTCAGCCACCTCGAAGAAGTCTTTCCGCATCAGCGGCTCTCCACCTGAAAAAGCGATTGAGGCAACGCTGGCCTTGTCCAGCTGGTCAATGATCTCCAGCCTCTCTTCGGTTGATAGCTCGTCTGGAGTCGGCTTTTCCGCGCTCTGGTAACAGTGCTTGCACTTGAGGTTGCAGGCGTTAGTGTAGTTCCAAACCACCAAGAAGGGAGCTGCCAGTCTCTGAGGCCTTGTTACGCCGTATTTGCTTATCCCATCCAGAATGTTGACTAACCCCTTCTTAAAATAAGGAACCCTCAGTGCCTTCCTCGCTTGGTTCCTATTCAGACCAAAAGCGTTACAGCCTAGGTCGATAGTCAGACCAACGATCCAAGAAGTCACTCTGCTGGCGGGAGAATGAGGAGACCTTTGATGGCCAGCATAGTCGTCTAGGGCAATCTCCAGGTAATTCTTTCCGGATTTCGAACGATCACTGCTTAAAAAACGAATCACAAACCTAAGCAAAGGGTTCTCAAGCAAGGCAAGGAACATCCCCACCGAAGCAGAATCTGGTGAGGTCCTAGGCATTACCTCCACCATAAAACGTGTAACGAATCACTCGCCATAACTTTTTCGGTGCTCCTTCTTTTCATATGAAACATCAGTCGGTAGAACCATGTTTTGATCGATTGACAATTCCAGTCAAAGCAACTCCAACAGAATCTGTTGACTTGACGCGGGTGGTTGTATGAAATAGCCAGAAGCATTGAAGATAACTAGAATCAGCACTGCTCAAAAAGCAGAATCAACCGGTGAAGATACTTCTGACGCTTTTCTTTCTGGGTCATAAACCTCTTAATCCACAACCAATTTGTCTTGGTTACACATTAATCTTTAAAACCTGCACAAGGGAGAATTCAGGGCTAAAATTTTTATCCCACACACGCTTGCATGCATGGTTTGGCGCACGACCTGTAGCTTCAGTGCTTTCTTCTTATGAACTCTCTCGTGATTTTATCTCCAAATGTAGTGATTAGGTGATAATCGCTTGTTCTAACGAAAGATGAATCCTCTTTGGAAAGAACCTTCAATTTCTTCTCGGTTTTGTAAGCTTCATATCGAGTGATACGATCTGATTTTCTTTTTCTACCATTTAAGAAGAATGTCTCACTTTCACGAATGTCTTTTATTATTTCACTGCAATCTTCAAATGTCAAATCACCCTCAATTTCAGGATCTGAAGTCAGAACATTTTCATGAGGCCAGACGAGCATGTGATAAAAGCCTTTGTCTATGTGATTTTTGTGATTATGCACATGGGCGAGTCTTCTACCGTCACTCTCCCCAATAGAATTTAGTTCAACCTTGCCACTCAATTCAGGGGATTGTAAAGGCAACCCGAGAAGACCTCGGTAAATCTTCTTAGCTTCTTCTTCAAATCGTTGATCCTCAGGACCATCAACTGCAGCCCAAAAGTAGTCTCTCATAAATGGAGGGACTTTTTCATGCGGACATCCAACGAGCAATAAACCTACTTTAAAATCCGAATCACTTCGTCTTTTTGCCAGCAAGGCACGATACTCTTCTGTTGCCGTTTTCCCATCAGAAAAATCAGAAGTGTAGATAATAACACCAGCAAATGATTTCTTAATCCCATCTTCTTCTTTTTCCGTCATTGAATCGCCCCAACCGACCCTCCAAGAAAAATACCAAACAGAAAACCCCCTATCTTTAAGGTATTTGCCTAAACTACTAGCCGAAGTTTTCCCTAGAGCATTATTAGCTCTATAAGCTAGGAATACGCATTTCAGTAAAGAACGAGGGATCATGGTTTTAGATATTTCAAATCTATGAACTACATCTCCACGCATTTTTTGCCAAACTTCTTCATCTATTAATCTGATTATATCTCTTATCTCATCTGGCAACTCATCATTCGAAAGAAACTTCATTTCACCTTTTTCACTCTTGGTTGGATGATGAATTATTTGGTCAATTCTAAATGAAGCTTCTGGAGTGCCATAGATATCTCCTACAATCGCCTTATTCACATAAGATACTTCATACCTGGGTTCTATTGTTTTTCCAAGGATTTTGTAACTTTCTGGTCTCTTGAATTGTTTCAGACCCCATTTGATTAAATGCTCTAATCGTGTTTTCATTTTACCTTCTAAAAGAACGCCAAAAATAACATGTTCCTTTGGTCCTTCTTTCAATAGATAACCTATATTGATCTTACTTGCTGTTCCATTTTTAACGAGACATTGCCAACCAAGTTCCTTTACTGAGATTTTCTTCAAACTCCAAAACCTAAACCTAGACTGTTATTTTCTTGTGCATGTAAGTGATACTTAAGATTTAAATCCCACTCCCTTTTCACAGCACAGGGATTCTTGGAGTCCATATTTTCCGTTCATCTCTTAGAAACTTCGCCAACAACAAAGCTTCTTCGTTGATGAGCGTTTCTATAGTTTGCCTTTTACCGATTCCTTTACTCAATACTTACCATAAATAGCTTTTAGGTGTCATTGAAAAGCTCTTTAAGAGGGATCAAACTCAGGATTCTAAAGGGATCTATAATGAGCTTCTCAGGGTTTTCAAAGGAAGATTTTCTTGCTTTTCCAAAGGGGTCAAGGGGAAGAAAACTCGAAGTTAAGCAAAAATTATACAATCTCATAGAGTTGGTTTCGGAGAAACTAGAGAATTACGCCCCAGAACTACACAAGCAACTCATGTACAAAGGCGTGGGAAACCTCAGGAAGGATGCAGGGAATTGCTGGGGGTACTTGTCCAAAGCAAAGTCTCAGTCGAATTCTGTTCATTTCAACTTCATTGTGAATGATGAAGGACTTTCTGTTGGGGTTCAACTGGAACGCCCTTGGCCTATTCGAAGTTTAATCTCCAATATTAATGAAGATATGAGTGGCTTTCTGAAAACCTTAAGAAGTCTAGAAGAGAACATTATCGTTGACATTCACAAGAGAATTCCGATATTGGGGAAGAATGGGGAACCCCTGCCACGACGATTTAAATGGGAGCGATTGTGTAGGTTTCAGTCAAAATTCTTCGATAGATATGCCCTAGATTATCTACTCAACGAATTGGAGAGACTGGAATATTCGGCTATCAGTTTCCATTGGCAATACTATTGGACATACGACATGGACTTGCTCAGCAGCGGTGATATCATCGATGATGTTGCCAGGGAGATTGAGCACCTCCTCCCCATATACGCCTTTGCAAGACGATGATTGCTGCATTTGTGAAGCAGACTCTCTATCCAAAACAGAAGATTCATCAGCGTGCATGTATGCATCTCCGATTCGTTAGGAGGGGGCAAACATATCTCGGTCTGACATCTTGAATTCGCTAATATTGAAAACGTGTTCACCTAGAATATATCTGGGTAACGAAGCTCAGGCTAGGCTAAACAGAATGGCGAAATCGCTACACGTAAATTTGCTGAGGATATGCAAAGAATACTCCGAGAAATATCTCTTAAGTAGTTGCTATGATATGTTTGACAAAGCATGTTACAATTTCTTTGCTGGAAATTATTTGCTCAGCGACGACATGTCTCTCATCAAGAAATCCGAAGTAGCGCCGTCAGTGTTCAACTATTTGATCAACGTGGTACTCTGTTCTAGGAGCAAATCGTCAAAACGACCTGCGGAATCAGAACTGGTTCCAATCGTAGCGATCGCGTCCCTTTTGATTGACGCATGCAATCTCTCTGATCTTCTTTTCTATACCAACTTTGAGGATGATGGATTTGAGGTTTCAGAAACTGGTGAATTGGCCTTCATAGTAAGCAGAAGAACTCGACGGCTACAGAAGCGTCTTTTCAGGAAAGTCGCCAAAAGAAGGGTAGCAATCAAAACTGGAGAGTTGTGGGGCGATCCAAAGAGCTGGAAAGAACTTATGGAACCATACGATGAGCCGTTCGAAGATAGATATAATATCAAGCTCTCTGAAGTTGGTGAAATCATGGAGAACGGCATTCGGCAAATAAAAAAACCCACTGGATCAATAAGTTCTTCATACAGGGAATTCGTGAAGAAATTCAGAAAAGGATTGAATCTATCAAAACCAACCATTAGAAGAGCGATCAGATTTTTTGAACTAAACCGTGATACATTGACTGTCAATTGGCAATACTACAAGCTCTATGAAATGCGGCCCAGTTCATCTCGTCAACCCATTGTGCGCATAGCAGGCGATGTAGGTAAGGATGGCATCGTCATGTTCGGTCGCAACGCTCTTCTGAGAGCTTTGGGTCTACTCACCGCTGACGTTCACAGAGGAGTTATAGATTTCGGATCCTTCTCTCAACATTGGTTGCAACACAAGGGGCCTGAATTCGAGCAAAAAGTCAGGAATCTGATTGCCGAGTATGGGTTCAAAGTGCTTCACATTACCAAAACGTCGCCCAATGTCGGAGAAATCGATTGCGTCGCATATAGTGAGGATTCGTGTATGCTTCTTATAATCGAAGCGAAAAGCCCCAAGATTGACTTGAGTGTGAAGGAAATAAAATGGCAAATATGCAACACTCAAAAGTGGTGTTCACAACTCCAGAGAAAATCAGAATGGGTTAGAGCAAATCTGGGAAAAGTCACAAGGCAACTGGGAATATCTCCCAAAGATATCCACGAAATCAAAGATTTTGTTGTCGTAGAAGTTCCTACTTTCTCTGATGATAGCACTTCCTCAAAGATAATTACCATCGAAGATTTGTTTTATATGCTGGAAGGCACAAATGCGTGAATCGAATCGAGTGAATTAGTCAGTGTGTGTTGGTGGGCTAAAAATTTAAACCTTAGCTGAAAAATTGGTGCTCCGGCCGGGATTCGAACCCGGGTCTCCGGCTCGAAAGGCCGGAATACT
>SOJY01000094.1 GCA_004376385.1 Candidatus Bathyarchaeum sp. | reverse complement strand
TGAAATATTCCTCGAGTTGCTTTCTCCTTCCCTTGGTGGCATCTCTTCGGTTCCGATGGCGATTTTGTCTGCTATCATTTCTTTCACGAATTTGCGCCTAGCTATTTCAACTGCGTCGACTGCTGTTGTTATGGCTTGTCCTCTCGCCTTCACGGTAACCTCTTTTACTTCGGCTCCGCTGAAAGCGGTTACGATGGCTAACACATAATTCATGGGGGGTTTTCTTCCTACGTATATTACGTTTGAGTCGCTAGATTTTTTGCTCATTTCTAGTTTCTCCGTTGTTTGTGCTGTTAATGATGAATGGTCTCGCTTTTAAAACCTCTTGTTAAGTCAGAACAAAGGATCAAGACGATACCATATCTCTATGACAGACATCTTGCGTGCATATGTTGGGTGGAACCGCCTTAACGTGTTTAAACCACAGGATAACACGAAGCTATATAGCTTTAAAAGCCAGTATGCTCCTATAACGGCAGATTACAACGGTGAAAACTTTTGTCTCAGCCAATTTATGGAACAATACTAAACTATAGGATAGGCATCGGAACGCAAAATCCGAAGGAGTGCCTAATCCAATTTGCACATGTAAATTCCGCCTCTCTAGCAGGTCAGCTATTTAATAGAAAAGTAGTTTGGAAGCAGGGAAACAGCAAGCTTATAGGGACAATTGCGGGGGTCCACGGCAAGAAAGGCGTAGTTAGGGTCAAGTTCCAGAAAGGCGTGCCAGGCCAGGCTTTAGGAACAACCGTTGAATTAGTCGAATAGTTAGAGCACAACGCGCGCGCATAACCCGCGAAGATTACGAAAAGAAACTGCGTCTATGCATACAGAAGCTGCAGAGAAAGCTTGAAAAAATGCAGAAATTCAAAGATTGATATTGAAATGTGCGTGTGGGTTTGGGGTTAAAATTTAACCCAATCAACCAATGGACGACAACCAACGACTGGCCAAACTACGGGTACAGGCGAGATAAAGACCAACGGTTAATGGGCAACGGGGATAAGACCAACCATTTTTTTGCTTCCTAAAAAAGGCGTATAGTCGGTTCAGCATACACATACAAGGTACAGGGTGGATATAGTGGAACCGGAATAATGAAGGCATCATAAGATTGTTTGATTAGAGAAACTTATTGTTTTTTCTGTGTATTGCGAGTGATTTTTTCTATTGGATATAGTAGCGGCGTTATTATGGTAGCTAAAGGACCTAGGCTTTTTAGCATTTCTTTTAGGTTTTGGGTGTCCTTATAGGTTATTGCTCCCATCAAGGGCGCTGTGATTATATATGTGGTTAGAAAAATTGCTGCGCCTAATAGTAGGGTTATCCAACTGGCTATGTTTAGTTGATTAATTATCAAGTATGTTAAAATGGCTGAGATTGCGGATGCTGTTAGGATTTTGGTTGATGATTTCCAGTCGATAGTGGCATTGTAGTTTTTGTTTATCCACCATAGACTTATGAGTATACCAGGCATTCCAATTGTTAGGTGTGTTACTATTAAACCTAGGACTCCAAATGGAGGGATTAGAACTAGGCTTACAATAATTCCTATTATGAATGTGATTATTGTAACTTTTAGGTTGAATTGTGTTTTTCCTTGGCTATTTATTAGATTTCCTGCACTGAGGTTTCCAATCGCGGAATACAGGAAAGTGATTATGTACAGAGATAAGTAGAGTGGGGTGTACTCGTATTTGTTTTGAAAGATTGTTTCTACGCCTGGTTTCGATAGTGCCATGACTGCGAAGGTTGCGGGCACAATTAGGAGTGAGGCATATTTTACTGAATATTGAAAGACACTTCGTAGTGTTTCCGAGTCTTCTTTTGCTTTGAGTTTAGAGAATGTTGGAAATAATACGGTAGTTACTGATGTGGCAAAAATGGATACTAGCATTGCAAAGTTTATTGCTACTTGGTAGTTGCCCATATGTATGTCAGTGGTGTAGATGGCGACTAGAAAGCTGTAGAATTGAGCTAGAGCTCCAACCAGCATCAATGCTATTGAGAGTGGCAGTCCAAATTTTAGCATGGTTTTTAGTGTGGACCTGATTTGTATTTGGTCGTTTTGTTTTTGTAGTTTTTTTAGAAGTGTTATGTAGAGAAGGGCGATGCCGATTATTCCGGCTGTTAGGTAAGATATTACGTTTCCGATTGTTGCTCCGTATGCTCCAAAATTCAAACTGACGAGGAGTATCATTAATGAGGTCTTGAATATTGAGTGGAGCACTAGAGTGAGGCTGTGGTATTTCATTTTGTCGTAGCCTATGAAGGCTGATTGTGCTGCTTTTAGGAGAGCACCTGCGAGGATGGTGAAAGAGGCTATTTGGATTAGAGGCACTATTGTTGGTCGTTCTAGTACGTTTGCCATGACTCCTGATAGAATCAAGGAAATTATGGTGAATACGATTCCCAGTACAAGTTCGAAGAGTGTTCCTGCTACTATTACGTTTTTTAGTTTTGTTTTGTTGTTTTCGGTTTTGTATTGTGTTGTGTATTTTATTGTTGCTTGGTCGATTCCGAGGTCTCTGATTGTTGTTATTATGTTTGGGCCTATGAATGCGACTGTTACTACACCAAATTCTGCGGCGGATAGCATTCTTGCAACGATCATTACGCCTATAGCGGATATTATAGAGGAGATTAGTAGTCCCCCAAGTAGATTGAATCCACCTCTGGCTGAAACTTTGGCTAGGCTTAGTGACTTACTCACCCGATTAAAATCTCCTCACTATTCTTTGATGAAATGTATTCTGCTAATTAGATGTTCATTGGTTTATAATGGTACTTCTGTGTGTGAGGTCTTGTTGTTTTGTTTTTCTATCACGTGAAGTTGGTTGGGTTTAATTTTAACTCACACACCCAACCCAAATCCATTATAAACTGGTTTTTAGAAATTTTACTATGTTTTTGCGTTCACAATCTACAAAAAGTTACTTTAAGATTCTGTAGCTACCTTTTTTTAGAACTCTCCATGAAACTAAAATGGTCCAAAAAAATCCAGAAACTTAGTGATGAGAAAATTTTGGTAATTCTACAGGTATCATTATATTTTTTGTTCTCGAAGAATGTAAAGGTAATGGGAGCAGGAAGGCTTTGAACGAACTCGTATTCATCGGATTAGGATTATACGACGAAAAAGACATCTCACTTAGGGGACTTGAGGAACTAAAAGAGGCGGACACGGTTTTTGCCGAATTCTACACAAGCCTAATGCCTGGACTCTCTATCCGAAAACTTGAGGAGATGACAGGAAAAGCGGTCAATGTTGTTTCGCGAAGAGTCTTAGAGGAGGAAGAGGGACAACAACTTTTTGAAGCTGCAAAGAAGGGAAAAGCGGTTTTTTTGGTTCAGGGAGACCCCATGATTGCCACAACTCATGTGGATTTGCGGATAAGCGCAGAAAAGCAGGGAATCAAAACACGGGTGATACATGGCGCCTCTGTTGTTTCGGCAGTCAGGGGGATTTCAGGGTTGCAGAATTACAAGTACGGAAAAGCGGTTACGATACCGTTTTCTGAGCAAGGTTTTGTCTCTGAAACGCCGTACAATGTCATCAGGGAAAACAAGAAGAGGGGACTGCATACCATGTGCTACCTAGATATAAACGCTGAAGAAAAGAAATACTTGACCATCAAGGAGGCGCTACAGACGCTTCTAGAACTGGAAAAACTGAAGAAGGAACAACTCGTCACATCAAGAACCCTAGTTATAGGAGTGGCGAGAGCAGGTTCATACCAGCCAGTGGTGAAGGCAGGTTACTTGGAGGAAGTGATAAACTATGACTTTGGTGTCCCTCCTCATACTCTCGTTTTTCCGGGTAACCTGCATTTCATGGAAGCCGAAGCGCTTATTGCATTAGCAGGAGCACCACAAGAAATTAGGGAGATGTCTGAATGACAATTGAAGAGCTGGTTACAAAATATGTCCGGGGCGCTGATCGCGTCTTTAAGGAAATAGGGCAATTACCAAATAACGTTCACCTTAACGAAGAAGAGGCAAAAACAGTGTTCGAATCGGCTAAACGTTATTTGGAAGATGCGAAATATTATCAGGAGAACGGAAAACTGGAAACAAGCCTTACTTCTGTCGCCTATTGTGAGGGACTGCTAGATGCCCTACGACTGTTAGGAGCTGTGGAGTTCTCATGGTAACAAAAAAGAAAAAAAGGGTTGTGTTGGCTTCGGGAACATTTGACCTGCTTCACCTAGGGCACGTGAGATTTCTGGAAGAGGCAAAAAAAGCGGGAGGCAAAGACGTAGAGTTGATTGTTATAGTTGCCAGAGACAGCACAGTTAAAGCTAGAAAGGGAAAAAAGCCTATCATGCCAGAAGATCAACGGCGGGCACTCGTTGAGTCCCTGAAGGTGGTGGACGAAGCGATCTTGGGTTTAGAAGATTTTAGCATAGACCAAGTAATTGAACAGATAAAACCGGACGTAATAGCCGTGGGCCATGACCAAGATGGAATAGAAAAGGAATTACTGAAGGCAATAGAAGAAAAAAAAGTCGCCATTGAAGTTGCGAAGATCGGAAGATTCGGAAAGAGAGATCTGGACAGTTCCTCAAAAATCGTGAGAAAGATCATAGAAGCATTCAACAAATAACAAGGCAGATTCAAGTTAAGGTGAAATCAGGATCTCCACTTTCACCTTGTTTCCGTCTTTCAGTTTCAGGTGACTTCTAAGAAATGTTGGGGAAATAATCTCCAGCACGGATGAACCGTAATGGCTTCTTAGAGCATAGATGACGGCGCCCTTCGCTTTGTTGTTTATTATCGCTGGGTAACATTTTACTGGACCAAAAGTTCTGGACTCGTCCTTAAAGCCTTCAAGTTCTATAGCGGGATAAGCTTCGAGTTCTGACATGGATTTTATGTCATATTCAGTTGTCAGTTTGATGTTAAGGGTGCCGGGATATGGATCAAAACCGAGTCTTTCCATAAACTGTTTGCGATAGCCCTCTTTAGTTACGTAATAGGCTCCTTCCCCCAATCCGCTGAATAAAACTCCCTCCAAGGTTATTGATGGGGGATATGCTGATTCAAATATCAAGCGTAGCTCGGAGTATAGTTTCTTTAGTTCAGCAACTCCTTGGCTGGTGATTTTCGTCAAACAGCCTTCCGGAGTTATTGTTCGTTTGATCCACTCCATCTTCTCTAAGTTGATGAGGTGCCGGGATGCTGTCTGCTGGGACGCTCCGATCTTCTCGGATAGATACTCCGTTGAAACCTTAATAGTTCGGCTAGAAGCACCCAACTCTGCTAGCTTATAGAGAGTAAAGAAGAGCTTCCAGGACCTTAAATCGATTTTCAGGGGGTCCACGTTAATCGCCTATATTTCTGAGAAGAGGCAAAGTGCCTATTAGCAGTTTTATTATTTTTAGTTAAATGACAGAATATTTTGCGTATTTTCTGTCTAGTTTTCAATGACATATTACTCTGAATCCCATGATGGAACATATGGGATAGGTGTATTAAAATTTTCTAATCAAGTACCTCATACTTTAGTACTCTAGTCATCGATTAGTACCTTGTATCCAATCAACAAACTTTGATTGTTCATCAAAAGGAGTAAAAGTTGTAGTATTCTATGTTTTCAACAATCCACTAAATCATATTTTTCAAAGAATTAGTATACTCCAGAGTAATACCTGCTTAGAGCTTTTATTCTTGGGCTCCCAATCTTGGTATTAACATTGACACCTTTTTCTTGTAATTTTCATATTCTTCACCAAATTCTTTAGTTAGCTCTTCTTCCTCTTTTCTTGAGATGAGATAAATCAGAGTAACCATCAAGGGAGTAAAAAGTAAAGAACATGTTGCAGATAATAGAATGGAAATCCCTACATGCGCCAACAAAGCACCTAGATATTGTGGATGTCTAACAATGGAATAGACACCTGTGGCGACAATTTTCTCGGTCCTGTGCGTTTCTGCCACTTTTAATGTTACCTCTTTTACTCCTTTGATTGCAATCCAAGCACCCAGCACAAGGATGGGTATCGAGATTATCAGATGAAACAAAGGAATAGAGAAACTTACAATTGAAACCAAGACCGATTTACTGTGAAGAATCTGAACAGCAAATCTGGGTTGAGGCGAAACCCAGATTCCTATCCAAAAGAAGAAGAAACCCCATCCAGAAATAAGACCAAGGGTCTCACCAATTTTAGTTCCTTTGTTCTTTCCATATTTTTCTTGAAGTTTCAGATGCTCAACTGACAAAAAATGAAGTGGTGTAATTGCAATCACAGCTAATACACAAAATAGAAACCAAATATACATTTTACCACCCTTGAAGTTTCCGTTACTTATCTATTTAAGAAACTCCTAATCTTTCTACTTCTCTCTTACTTTAGACAGGTTCTATATCCCTTTTCAGCACTACTAGCTAGACACTACACAGATTACAGTCCAGAAATGCTAAAGAGAATCTACGAAAGCTGGGTTGAAGGTACTCAGCGAGTTACATGCTTTTTAGATGCTCGTAGCCAACCACAAAAAATCTTTTATTAATAGAAGACGCAGAAATAATGGATGTGATGAACTGTGTTTGAGGGGGAGAAGCGCGACATATTTTGGGTTGGTTTGCTTATCTTAGGTTTAGCTTCAGTAGGTCTTT
>SOJY01000145.1 GCA_004376385.1 Candidatus Bathyarchaeum sp. | reverse complement strand
CTGCTGCTTTGATTGTTGGGTCTGCGTATCCGTTCTTTTTCATGTACCAGAGTGTGTTTGGTATGTTGCAGTATTGGTTTGTCTGGGACGATGTTGAAATAGCAGGGGATGCTGTAGCATATCTGGGGGATGATGTAGCCGTCCCAGACCGACCTTAACAGGTATGAAGACTATAAGGCTGGCAGACCCCTTTATGTGAACAAAAAATATGGAATGTTACCAGTTTTGTGGGTTTGTTAACGGGTTATTTTTTGGAGTTTATTGACATTGATTTCTCTAATTTCTTGTCAATCAGGAAGAATACCAGCCAAGTGACGAACCCGTAGGTCAACCCGTTTGTTAAGGCTTCCAGATAAGGCATGTAATCGGAGGCGGGTATTCCAGAAAGTGTGGCAATTATGTTTCCGGGGAATAGTGGAATCGGGACAGCTATTGATGCGGCGGTGAATATTAGGAAAAAAGCGATAAAAATTGATGCTGCCCTCATGTTTTTGCCCCTTTTTTTGCGTGCCCCCCTAATCAATATATTGAATCTTGATAGGTAATAAACATTTTCGTATTTCTGTCCAACACAAATACACCAAACGATTTGTGAACCTGAAGAAGAAAAATAGAGCATCCACACGGTCAAATGGTTCTTACGTTTTCGGATAACATGCAGAAAATTCATTATTCACTCCCCAGTTTCATACATTCATGGACCCCCTGAACTTCGCCTTCACAGTCATCATTCTAACAGCCTCGGGTGCCCTAGCTCCCGGACCACTATTCTTCGTAACAATCACTCACGGCGCCAAATCGGGCGCCAAAAGCGGCATACTGTTCTCAATAGCCCACACCATAGTCGAGTTCACCCTCGTCATGCTATTAGCCCTAGGACTCCTAAACGTCACAAACGAGGCTAAATCAGCTTCAGATACAAGTTTAACAGGCTAAGCAAACAGGTATCTCAACAGTTTTTGTCCCAATTGTCTATCTTGGGTCATCCCGAGAAACTACATTGAAATATTGATTGGCAATTCTGAAGCATTAAATTTAGGACACTTAAAAGTAGTGAATGAAGAGCGCACAATTTCCACCCACTACAAAAGAAGGGGAATGATCTCCAAGATCGTTTTTTGCCCTTTTCTTTTGTGTGCGCTCTTCCATAAAACTAACAGTTGCTAAGACGTTTATTCAGTTAGGTGTCTTATTCGGGTACGTACAACAAAAACTGGTTACGGGTGTACACCGTCGATTTTTGCTCCACAATATGTGCACTTGGAATCTTTGATTTTGTTTTCTTGGATGCTGTAGCCGAATCTTTGAATCAATGTTTTTTTGCAGTTGTGGCAGTAGGTGTTTTCTCCTGTTTCTCCGGGCACATTTCCTTCATACACGTAGCTTAAGCCTGCTTCTAATCCGATTTGTCTTGCTTTTCTTAGGGTTTCAACTGGTGTGCGTGGCAAGTCTGGAAGTTTATACATGGAATGGAACTGGGTTATGTGCCACGGTGTGTCTTCGCCCACTTCTTCTTTGATGAACTCCGCAATTTTTTGTAACTCGTCTTCTGAGTCATTTAATGTTGGGATAATCAATGTTGTTATTTCTGTCCAAATTCCCAAGCTTTTGTAGAGTTTAATCGAGTCCAGCACGGGTTTGAGGCGGGCTCCGCAGTTGTTTTTGTAAAAGTCGTCGCTAAAACTTTTCAGGTCAATGTTGGCGGCGTCCAAGTATGGAGCAATCTCTCTTAATGCTTCTTGTGTGATGTAACCGTTTGTCACAAAAACGTTTTTGAGTCCCTCTTTTTTCGCCAACTTAGCCACATCAAGGGCATACTCAAAAAAGATTGTAGGCTCACTGTAAGTGTAGGCTATGCTCTTGCAGTTGTTTCGTTTAGCCGCAGAAACAATCTCTTCAGGAGATGTTTCCTGTCCAACTATTACTTTGCGTTCTTTGGGCAGTTGAGAAATGTCAAAATTTTGGCAGTTTCCACATCTAAAGTTGCAGCCAACCGTTGCTATAGAATATGACATGGAACCCGGAAGAAACTGGAACAGAGGCTTTTTTTCTATGGGATCCACTGACCTAGCAACAACTCTGCCGTAAACGAGACTGTACAGCTTGCCGCCACGGTTCTCCCTGACCCCACAGATTCCCCTCTTAGAATCAGCAATTTTACGGCAGCGGTGACTACACAAATTACAGTTAACCAACTTATCCTCTAACTTTTCGTAAAACATCGCTTCCTTCAACACACAAGCCCCCAACTTGACTATAACATGGAAATAGCGCACTTAAACTTTCAAAACGACTATTTATTCGTAACTGTGAAGTCTCACAGTTGAGGGTAAATGATATAGCCTTAGAAAAAGCTAGTATATTTGCCGATTTAAGGTGAATTTTATGACTAAATTCCGAGTGGAAATAGACCACAATGTGTGTCAGGGTTTCGGAGCATGCGTTGAATTATGCTCCAACTTCAAACTTTCAGACGAAACCGGAAAATCCCACATCGAAGGCGCAAAAAAAGTTTCCAACGGCGAAGCCATAGAACTAGACGAACTGACTTGTCACAAGAAAGCTGCTGAAGCTTGCCCCTTTAATGCTATTCACATCATTAACTTGGAAACAAACGAGAAACTCATCTAACGTAGGTGAGTCGTCTTGATAATTAACAAGCTTTCGTTACTGGTTGGCGGAGAAGCAGGAGCAGGAATAAACCGCTCCGGATTTCTATTCGCCAAAATCTGCCTAAGAGGAGGACTCAACGTTTTTGGCGCAAACGACTACCAATCACTCATACGAGGAGGACACAACTTCTACACAGTCAGAGCCGACGACGAAGAAGTTTACTCCCAAGCCGACACAGTCGACCTCATAATAGCCTTAAACAAAGAAACAATTCTTTTCCACAAAACCGAACTAGTAACTGGCGGAGCTATAATCTACGACGCCGACAAAATCACAATAACCAACCAAGAACTGGGAAGAGACGACATCAAACTAATCCATGTGCCCCTACGAAAAATCGTCAAAGAACTACAAGGACCACAAATAATGGAAAACACCGTAGCTTTAGGAGCAGCAATCGCCCTCCTAGACTACGACCTAGAAATAATGAACAAAGTCCTAAAGGACACATTTAAACCAAAAACCGCAGAACTAAACATCAACGCCACAAAACAAGGATACACATACGCCAAACAAAACTATTCTGACAGCTTCGACTACAAACTAAAAACAGTAAAAACAACCACAAAACAAAAAATATTCGTCACAGGAAACGAAGCAATCGGATTAGCAGCAATCAACGCAGGCTGCAAACTCTACGCAGCATACCCCATGACACCAGCCACATCTATACTCCACTTTTTAGCGTCCGTAGACCGCCAATACAACATGATAGTCATCCAAACAGAAACCGAAATAGCCGCAATAAACATGGTCGCCGGAGCCTCCTACGCAGGAGTAAGAACCATGACAGCAACCTCCGGAGGCGGCTTCTGCCTCATGACCGAAGGCTTAGGCATGATAGGCATGACCGAAACCTCACCAGTCATAGTCCTAGTTCAAAGACCCGGACCCAGCACCGGACTTCCCACATACACTGCACAAGGAGACCTCAGATTTGCAATCCACGCCTCCCAAGGAGAATTTCCCCGAGTAGTAATCGCGCCGGGAGACGTAGAGGAATGCTTCTACAATACCTTGGAAGCGTTCAATTTGGCAGAAAAATTTCAGATTCCAGCAATAATAATCTCCGACAAATACTTAGCAGAAAGCAACGGAACCACACAGATTTACGACCAAAACAGAATCGGAATCGACCGCGGACAACTCATAACAGACCAATATGCTGGAGAAGAATACAAACGGCACAAGTTCACAGAAAACGGAATCTCACCCAGAGTACTACCCGGAACAAAAGGAGCCATAGTAAGAACCAACGCAGACGAACACAACGAACTCGGCTACACAACCGAAGACCCTATGTTGTCAACAAAAATGACCGATAAACGCTTCAAAAAACTGGACGCCCTAACCAAAGAACTAGAACGTTACGAAACCGTCAAACTTCACGGACCAAAAACAGCAGACGCAACAATTATCGGATGGGGCTCCACGAAGGGACCCATAAGAGAAGCCATGAAACTTCTCAGCAAAGAAGGATTCAAAGTAAATTACCTGCAAATAGTGTATCTTACTCCATTTCCAGTCAGTAAGGTTCAGGCTATACTACGATCAGCCAAGAAGACGATTGTGGTGGAGAACAACAGGACATCCCAGCTGTCCAGCATAATACGAGAACATCTCCTCAAAACAGTTGATCATAAAATTTTGAAGTATGACGGACGTCCCTTCAATCCAGAAGCTCTCGCCCGAAGCATAAAGGAGGTGCTCTAAATGGTAACTCTAGACGATTTGAAGACACCAAAAACGAACACTTGGTGTCCCGGATGCGGAAACTTCGGAATATTGATGGCATTCAAAAAAGCCCTAATCGAGCTAGGTCTCCAAAGAGAAGACACAGTGCTTGTGTCAGGCATAGGCTGCCACGGCAAAATGGTCAACTACGTAAACATAAACGGATTCCACGGCATCCACGGCAGAGTATTACCCTTAGCCACAGGCATCAACCTGTCTAACCCTAACTTAACTGTGGTTGGTTTTGCGGGAGACGCTGACCAATACAACGAAGGCTGGGGGCACTTCGCCCACGCCATAAGACAAAACATAGACATGACCTTGATAGTGCACGACAATATGGTTCTCGGCTTGACTACAGGTCAGGCAACATCTACCAGCCAACAGGGATTTAAATCGAAATCAACTCCTTTCGGAGTTATACCGCCCATGCTGAATCCTTTGGCTCACGCTTTAGTTAGTAACGGAAGCTTTGTTGCCAGAGGCTTCGCTGGAGATATGATGCATCTAAAGGGGCTGATGGTTGAGGCAATCAAACACAGGGGCTTTGCATTCATCGACGTGTTCCAGCCCTGCGTCAGCTTCAACTACCTGAACACTTACGATTGGTTCAGCCAGAGAATCTACAAGCTAGATGAAGAGGGGCACGACGTAACCGACCGAAAGAAAGCTTTAGAGAAGTCATTTGAATGGGGAGACAAGATACCCATCGGAGTATTCTACAACAAAGAGAGACCCACATACCAAGATAGTCTTCCTCATGTGAAAGATGAAAACCTCACAAAACTGTCCACAAAAAACGTGGACGTAACATCCATCATAAAAGAAATGATGTGATAAACCACTTTTTGGTTACTTGCAAAAGTCCAGAGTGTCGCCGATTAAACGTCCGTTATGAGCTTCAAGTGGATGAGTGGGGTCTTTCTTTCTGTCAACCGCTTTACTCGAGGCAATACTTCTTGGAGGATGTTCCACGGCTCCAACGTAACCTTGTCAGCAGCCGCCTTTCCCTTGTTCATTCTCAGACGACATGCTATCTCCTCAATTATCATGTTCTCCGCTATCAAATCAGCCATGCAGACTTCACCGTTGTTAATCAGCTTCTGCACAACCAATTCTTTTAGTTCCTGTCCGTTTTTCATCTTTTTAAAAATCTTGATGGCTTTCTTTTTAGTCTTGAGATGCTCTAACGAAAACTGGGGCATCTTCTGGCAGAATGTAACCCGTTCCCTCCATTTGTCTAACCACTGCTTTGTCCAAACTTTCAAAAAGGACTTAACTTCATCTTGGCGGGTTTCATCATTCAAGATTTCTTCAATATTATCGGAGGTTCTGTCTCTAAATTTCTCAGTTAAACAGGTTTCTAAGTCTTGATAAGCGAATTCTAAAAGTCTCTTTTCCGAGCCATGAATGTCTAAATCAGGAATTTCGTTTTCCAGCTCCCCCGCTAGCCAAGGCATAATTACAGGATTTATTGAGGCTCGAAGTTTGGCGCTAGGCATTTCCTTGAACCTCTCTCGAGGAGTATGTACTCTGCTTTTTTGGCGGTATTTGAGGTTTTCCAATTTTTTAGCATATACTTTAAGCAAAAGGGGCTGTAGAGAAATCTTGAAGGCTAGATACCCCTCCAACATTTTTAAATAAACAACCCTATGGATTAACCTAAAAAAGGGAATGCAGGGGAACGCAGGCTTGTGGATAAGCTAACTGGAATGGCTAAATCGTCGGCAAGGGGAGGTTTCAAACTTTTCATAGGTGTAAGCAGCTCTAGCATCATCACAGCCGTTAGCTTAATACTTGTATTGCGTTTGCTGGGTAATGCTTAATAAATAGCTGCTCCCCATTCTGTTAGCGTCACGAGAAATGCGTTAGGAGAGAAAAAAGCGCTTGGCTAAATTCAAGATAATTGTCTCAGACCCTGAAACTGGGAAATCACAGTCCGTGGAATTGGAGGAAACTCAAGCAGTTCCTCTGATTGGTAGGAAACTGGGAGAAGTTATGGATGGAGCCGCCGTTAAGTTGTCTGGCTATAAGTTGAAGATAACTGGTGGGTCCGACAAGGATGGATTCCCCATGAGACCAAACATCCACGGAGGAGTTCGTATTGGTGCCATCTTAAGTGGGGGTGTGGGCTTTCATTCGTCTCGAAAGGGAGAAAGAAAACGAAAAACCCTTCGCGGCAATGTCATAACAGACGCAATCGTTCAAATTAACATGAAGATTGTTGAG
>SOJY01000134.1 GCA_004376385.1 Candidatus Bathyarchaeum sp. | reverse complement strand
AACGCATACAGAAACGCAAAGAGCTCAAGAAACGGGAACCGATAGTCCTCATGTACCGCAGAGGCTAAAACTTCCAGAAACGGTTTACCTTTTCCCAACTCATTTACCCCCTTCTTCATTAGCGCCAACAGCTAATCTATACAATTCTTCTAGGGAGGCGCTTCCAGTTTCTATCCCCAAAATTTTAGCCTTAACCTTCTTTGCCAGCTTGGGGACATCCTCGTAAAGTTCATCCTCTTTCCCCTCAGCTACCCTGACCGAGATTCCCCTGATGTCGATCTTCAAATCTTTAACATACTTCAGCTTTCTAACTTCAGAAGCTAACGTTTCAGGGCTGTCCGTGGATACTCTGATAATCCCAATAGCATACTTGTCGTAAAGCTCAGACAATTTTCCAAACGCCCAAACCTTACCCCTGTTAATAATCGCCACAGAATCACACACCCTACTTAATTCTGGAAGAATATGCGAAGAAAGAAGAAAAGTAACATTCTCGTTCCTGTGAAGCTGCAAAACCAAGTTTAATAGCTCACTTCTAGCCTGTGGATCAAGATTAGCCGTCATCTCATCCGCCACAATCAGCTTAGGCTTATGAACCAGAGCATGCGCAATAGCAAGCTTCTGTAGCATACCAGCAGAAAGAGCCCTGATCTCCCGATCATCTGCATCCTGCAAGTTCACCAGCTCCAAAACTTCCATAGCTCGGGACTCAGGCACGCCAAAGATTCTGCAAACTCTTTGCAGGTATTCTAAAGTTTTCTGGTGAGAAGGAAAAAATGCTTTCTCGTAAACTACCCCAATCATCGACCGTATAGCCGTGTTGTCCCATGGGTCTTGACCAAAAACTTTCACCACGCCTTTATCTGGCTTCAGCAAACCAAGAATCATCTTGATTGTGGTAGTTTTTCCCGCCCCGTTGGGACCTATCAGAGCTGTGACCGATCCCTCATCAAGCGACAAGTTTACGCCATCTACAGCAACTACTTTGCCGTAGCTTTTTGAAATGCCTTCGGTAACAATTAGTGACATGAATTAATTTATTTATCTATGTTGTATATACGAGTGATGCCATAAAGCAAACTAAAATGAACATTATTCAATTTTTGGTGGGCCCGGCCGGATTTGAACCGGCGACCACCAGGTTATGAGCCTGGCGCTCTAACCAAACTGAGCTACGGGCCCTCCGTAAATTGTTGCAATACCCGTTTATCAAGTTAAGATTTAAAGATTTTCTGTTTTAATCCTGCCACTAAAAGAGCAAGTTCTAATTGTATCTTTGGGCGTCGTGTTTTTCGGGTTTTTAC
The DNA here is from genome assembly GCA_004376385.1 of Candidatus Bathyarchaeum sp. GTDB lineage: Archaea > Thermoproteota > Bathyarchaeia > Bathyarchaeales > Bathyarchaeaceae > Bathyarchaeum. The sequence continues at coordinate 5,361 of SOJY01000134.1, read as the reverse complement.
GGGGGTACCCTACTTTAACGGCTTCCTGTTCCTCGCGAAGAAACCTTGATTTGATTTTACTCTTTCTTCTTTTTCTGTTCTGTTATCATCTGAACCAGATGAGGCATATTTTCCATGCACTCTTTTATCATGTCCATCAGAGACGGGCTTATCTCCACGTCTACAGTGACTTTTACGTGTCCTTTCTTTTCTTCAACCACGGTATCTCACCTCCTTTCTCGATTTTCAGAAACAGGTCCACGTCAAAGAGGTAATGGTTTCTTCCTCTTCTCTTGGCTTTCACTTTATAGTCTTCAATCAAGCCCTTTTCCTTGTAATCCTTCAACTTTTGACCTACGAAATAGCCAATGAACTGGGGAAAGAAAAACTCGAACCTGAAGGCGATCTTCGAGAAAACATAGACAGCACCATCAAAAATGCCCATTGTAATCCCCCAGATTTCATTAGAATCAAATTCGGCAAGCCAGATATACATTGTGGTTAATCAAGAAAAGAGCAAACTGTTTTTGTTGAGAAAAGAGAAGGGCTTTTATTGAGGGCAAAACTCCTGTAATGTAGGCGTTAAGGATGAACTACAGAGAATTGCTTGAACGTGCTCGATCACAGCTTCCTTCAGATGTACGTGAGCACAAACGATTCGAGGTTCCACCGCCTCGAAGTTTCATCATCGGCATGCGCACAATCCTAGCAAATTTTAAAGAGATATGTGACGCCCTTAACCGGGAACCCCGTCACGTGCTAAAATTCTTTTCAGGAGAAATGGCTACCGCAACAACAATGCAACGAAACCGAGCGATCTTTCAGGGAAAATTCCGTTACGACACCTTTGATAGGCTCATCCAAAGATACGTCAAAGAATTTGTTGTCTGTCCCGTATGCACTCGTCCAGACACAAAAATCGTTAAAGATAGACGTTTCCTGTTTTTGGTCTGCGAAGCCTGTGGAGCAAGATCGTCCATATCAATGTTGTAGAGTGCTTAACCTTGGAAGCCTACACCAAGCTGCAGAAATGCGGAGAATACTTGCTTCTCGCAGCCTGTGACGAGGAACTGTTAGGCGAGATTCTGAGGGATGGAAAAATAGTTTTCAAGATAGGCGAAGAATTCTATAAAGGTCCAAAGATGCCGGTAGAAGATGCTGTTGCGCTGATGAACGAATCCACCATCGTGAACATGGTTGGACCTAACATCGTAAACAAAGCCATAGAAAAGGGCCTAGTTCACCCCGAAGCAGTTATAAACATCTGCGGCGTCCCCCACGCCCAGATCATCAAAATATAGTCTATTCTAGAATCTATACCCAGTACATGTCTTCATCTTTTGCGTTGATCTTGAAAACAACAAACTGGAAATCCTCGTCAGTATCGTTGACTACTCCGTGAACTTCTCTGGGCTCGCACAGTAACGTGTCTCCGGGCTGGGCTCTAATTCTTGTGTCCCCGCAGAAAACAACAGCATTTCCCTTCAAAACATGGTAAATTTCGATCATCTGTTTATGATAGTGGGGTTTTATTTCTGTGTGAGCTTCGTTCTTAACGATCTGAACAACGTTTCCCTTCGATTTCAGGTCTTCCTCGGTAAACAAAATTTTCTTAGAGTAACCTTGCCTATCCAGCCACCCTTTTTCGTCTAACTTAACAAATTTCATTTATTTGTCACCTCTATCAAAGCATTCCAGAAAATAGTTGATAACCATCCTAATAGAACTTCTTCCAGAGCTTTCAGGTCTAACTGTTGCAGAGAAACCTAAATAGGAAGACGTTCCTCTATTCCAAAAGGTGTCTCCTTGGAGAAAACGGGAATTCATAAGCAATGTTGTATTTGTTTCTCTAGCGACCTCGATAAACTCCTGAGCTTCACTGTTCTGTAGGAAGGTTTGCTGTGTCTTTTAGAGAGAAAGTGGATAAGAGGCTTAGCCGGAAAGAAAAAGCGTACGAAATCAAGTCGCTGATGAAGAATAAGAGGAGCGAAGATTACCAAGTTTTCGAAGAGGTTTTCGATCGCTCCACACTAATGACCATCTACGACTTCATGAATAAGGGAATCATCGATGAGATTCATGGAGTTGTAAGTGCTGGAAAAGAGGCGCGAGTATATTGGGGAAAAGACACCAAAGGAAATGAATTAGCCATCAAAATATATCTCACCAGCTCAGCAGAATTCAAGAAGGGTATGATTCCCTACATAGAGGGCGACCCCAGATTCGCTCATGTCCGCAGAGACACCCGCTCACTCATATTCACTTGGGCTCAAAAAGAATTCAAGAATCTGCGACGTGCCAAAGAAGCGGGAGTCAACGTTCCGGAGCCTTTGGCCGTGCAAAAGAACGTTTTGATAATGAAGTTTATTGGCAAGAATGGTGAACGTGCGCCCCTCATGAAGGAAATCGCTCCTGAAGAGCCCCAGCGAGTCTTCAAGCTTTTGCTAACTTATTTAAGGCGGCTTTATCGTAAAGGAGGATTGGTGCACGCGGACCTGAGTGAATACAACGTTATGCTCTGGAAGGGGAAACCCGTGATTTTTGATGTTGCGCAATCTGTGTTAATCAAGCATCCCATGGCTGAAAGGTTCCTGCGAAGAGACTTGGAAAACTTGCACAGATTCTTCAAAAGGTTAGACTCAAGCGTGTTAACTGTGGAAGAGATGTACAAGAGGGTTACAGGTGGAAGGAAGTAAAGCTTACCTCAAGATTCCGAGAGACCGTGTCGGTGCTCTCGTTGGTCCATCTGGCAGTGTCAAGGCAGTTATCGAAAGGAAACTGTCTGTTGGTTTGCAGGTGGAAAGCGAAACTGGGGCTGTTCAGATAACTCTTCTGTCAACAGCCGAGGACCCAACAGTTCTCTTTAGAGCTAAAGAAGTGGTTACTGCTATAGGCAGAGGCTTTGCGCCAGATCATGCGTTCAGGCTGCTTGACGACGACGAGATTGTGTTCGAGGTTATTGACCTTCGGGAAATTGTGGGTAGGTCTCCGTCTGACCTGAAGAGGCTGAAAGGCAGAGTAATCGGAAAGGAAGGCAAAACCAGAAGAATCATCGAGGAGTTAAGTGAAGCAAACATTTCAGTTTACGGTCACACAATTTCCATAATTGGATACCCTGACCAAGACTCAATTGCCAGAGAAGCTGTGAGTATGCTAATCAGGGGAAGCCTCCACGGAACAGTGTACCGTTTTCTACACAAAAAACGTAGAGAACTCAAAAAACAGAGGCTGCAACTCTGGGAGCCAACATACAAAAGCTAGCCCGAAAAACCGCTGTAAAATGGGACTAATTAGTTAACCTTTAAATTTTACAAAAACATTGAAATAGTTATCATACAGAATTATGAATGACCCTGCCATGTTGCTACATATCATACAATGCCGTTCTAACGCGGTTCCCGGTCCAGAACACCGCGGAGGCGATGCAGAAACAATGAAAACGCACCTCTCAAAGCTTAGAATACCTATGGGCGGTGGGAACCAGCTTTGGTGACCTTTCAAGAGATAAGCCCCGCAGACTTTTTCTACCGGAACCGAGACATAGTCGGTTTCACGAACCCTTCCCGGGCAATCTTTGTATCCATCAGGGAGCTTGTGGAAAACTCTCTTGATTCTGCCGACCAACTGAATGTTCTTCCAGAAGTGTATGTTCGGTTGTCTGAGGAAGACGCGAGCACTACACCTGAATCAGGAAATGGAGTATACCGGCTAATGATCATGGATAATGGTTCTGGAATCTCAGCTCGTCACATTCCTTCAGCTTTTGGTCAGGTTTTGTTTGGTTCAAACTACAAACTTAAACAAGCACGTGGAACTTTTGGTTTGGGCGGAACTATGGCTATTCTCTATGGTCAGATTACCACCCACAAGCCTGTCATCATCAAGTCTAGCACTGGCGGCTCCAAAGTTTACGAGTATAAGCTGATGATAGACATCCAGCGGAACCGTCCTCTCATCTTGGATCGTAAGACCCGAAGAAACAAGGAGCAGTGGCGTGGAACCATAGTTGAATATTCTCTAGAGGGAGACTACTACAGGGCAATGTCCAAGATTCTGGAATACCTGAAACAGACGGCACTGGTGACACCCTACGCTGATATCAAATTCGTTGATCCTAAAGGCAGATTATACCTGTTCCGTCGAGCCACAACTAAGATGCCGCCTCCCCCAACAGAAACGTTGACGCATCCCTACGGTGTGGATGTTGAAACCCTTCAGAGGATCATACGAGTCACTGATTGCCGAAACCTGTTGGACTTTATGCGGAAACACTTTCACCGAGTCGGTCAAGGCACCTCCCTCAATTTTTTGGATTTCGCGGGATTCATAAGAACAGCTGATCCAAAGAGGCTAAAACCTGAAGATGTTGCTAGGCTTGTAGAGTCAATCAACAAGTCTAAGAATTTTAGGAAATTTTTTGGTAAATTAAGTGAAGAACAAATCAAGGGGTTATTGAAGAAAACCAAGTCTCAGAACTTGCTTGATTTCCTGAAAAGCAGCTTCCCGAATGTCGGCAGGGCAATTATTCTTCGTTTGCTTTCAGCAGCTGGTTTTGTTAGGACTAAAAACCCGAAGAAACTGAAGCCCAGCGAGATTGTGAGGCTTGTTCGGATGATGAAGCAATTCACTGGTTTTCTTCCTCCGGACGCAGGTTGTCTGTCTCCGTTGGGGGAAGACTTGTTGAGGGCTGGGATTCTTAAGGAGCTGAAGCCCGAGTTCATTGCGGTTTCTCAGAGGAAGCCCTCGACCTACGCTGGTCACCCCTTCATCGTGGAGACTGCTATTGCGTATGGTGGGGATATTCCAAAGAAGGATGATATTGTTGTTTACAGGTTTGCGAACAAGATTCCGCTGTTGTATGATGAAGCCAGCGATGTTTCGGTGAGAGTAATTCGGTCTATGAACTGGAGGCGATATAAGGTTGCGTCTGGTATGCCTTTAGCTATTCTGGTTCATCTTTGCAGCACAAAGGTTCCCTACAAGACAGTGGGTAAGGAGTTTATTGCGGATAGACCTGAGGTGAAGATTGAAATTTTGAATGGTATCCGCGAGGTGGCTCGTCGATTGCAGACGTTTTTGGCGAAGCGGGAGCATGTGGCTAATGAAAGGAAACGGTTGTCGGTTTTCTCCAAGTATTTGCCTAAGATAGCCCGGTTTTCTACGGCTTTGGCTGGAAAGACTGAAGAGCCAGATATTGAGTTGTTGCTGAAGAGTGTGAGGAAGTATGAAGAGAAAGGATCCTGAGAGTTCAGCTAAAAATAAGAGGGACGATATTCTGAATGACCTGAAGCGGTTTGGTAGTACTCTTTATGGTCAAATGGAGAATGGTAAGTTTCCTTGGGTGGAGATGCCTAGCCGTTCCACCGAAAACATCTTTTATAG
>SOJY01000104.1 GCA_004376385.1 Candidatus Bathyarchaeum sp. | reverse complement strand
TAGATCATATGTCTGCGTTTCTTTTTGCTCCGACTGAGAATGCTCGGGGGAATCTCGAAAGGGAGAGTGCTTGGGGCAAGATATTCGTGACTGGAAATACGGTGATTGATGCTGTGATGCAGCATCTTCCAATTGCTGAAGGGAAGTCTAGCATTCTGGATAAAATAAGGTTTAAACGGTTTGCACTTGTTACTGCGCATCGAGCTGAAAATGTGGATGATCGTGGTGTGCTTGAGGGTTTTGTTGAAGCTTTTGTTGAGGCGCCGATTCCTATAGTGTATCCTGTTCATCCGAGGACTGAGAAGCGGTTGCGTCGGTGGAAGATGTGGGAGAGGTTGTCTTTGGCGGAGAATGTGCAGGTTTTGCCGCCGGTTGGGTATTTTGATTTTCTTGTGCTTATGAAAAACTGTGAAATGATAATAACGGATTCAGGTGGACTGCAAGAGGAAGCTACGGCGCCGTCTATTCGGAAGCCTGTTCTTGTCATTAGGCTTTCTACTGAGAGGCCGGAAGCTGTGGATGCGGGTTTTGTGAAGGTGGTAGGCGTTGAAAAGGCGGGTATTTTGGCTGCGATAGAGCAGGTTTTGAAAAGGAAAGTTAGGTTGCCGGTTGTTTCGCCTTATGGGGATGGTACGGCCGCTCGAGAGATTGTTAAGGTCGTTATGGAAGAAATATCTAAATAGGAAAATTCTATGTGGCGTGTTTTTTGTGTTTTGAGTGTGGGTTTCTCTTTTTATCTGCAGCTTTAGTTATTATTTCAAGATGTCTTTGATGCCTTTTGATAGGTTCCATTTGGGTTCGAAGTTGAGAAGTGTTTGTGCTTTGGAGATGTCGTAGACGAACACTGGGAAGTCGAAGGCTCGTGCTGGTTTAATCTCCATCGTCAGGTTACTTCCCATAGCGTCGATGCATAACTCACATACGTCTTTTATGCTTGTAGCTCTGCCCGATCCTATATTGTACGCTTGACGGGTGTGTTCTGTTTCGAGGGCTAGGAGGTTTGCTTGTACGATGTCTTTGATGTATATGAAATCGTTTGTTTGTTTTCCGCCGAAAATTAGGGGTCTTTTCCCTTGTTTGAGGCGTTTCAGAAAGGCTCCAACGGCTCCCCAGTCTTTGTCTTTTCCGTAAATGTAGCCGTATCGTAAAATGATGTATGGTAGGTTTTCGCCATAGAGGAATATCCATTCTTCTGCTTGTTTTTTGGTTAAACCGTAGATGCTGTCGGATTCTCTTTTGGCGTCTTCTCGGATTGGAATAGGAGCATCATGACTGTAAACAGATCCCGTGGAACTGTAAACTAGTCTTTCGGCTTTTTTCTCGATGCAAGCTTTGATGATGTTGAGTGTTCCTTCGATGTTTACTTTGACGGCTCTTTGTGGGTTTCGTTTTGCTTGGTCAAATCTGGCGATGGCTGCTAAGTGTAGGACTTTGTCTTCTTTCTTGATGATTTTTTTCAAATTTTCATCCAGTATGTTCGTAGTGGTTATTTCACATCGCTTGTCCCCTTTGAATCTGGCTTTCAATTCGGAATCTGTGATGTCTATGGCTAGTACGTTGTAGCCTGCGTCGAGCAAACCTCTTACTGTGTGTAGTCCTACGAATCCGTTTGCGCCTGTTACGACAACTTTCATCCGATCTGGTCTCCACAGCGTTCTTTCATGTATTTTTCAGGATTTAAGGACATAGTATTTCTGTAATATAATAGCTTTAAGTTGCTTCTTTATTCGGATCGTCTTAACTCATTTGTGTGTGCCTATGCCTACGCCGCGGTAAGAGAAGCCGGCTTCTTCGCAGTCTTTGGGATAGAAGACGTTTCTGCCGTCAACTATTACAGGTGTAGCAAGGATGCTTTTGAGCCAGTCTAAGCGGATATCAACGTATTGCTTGTGACGGGTTACGATGACCATGCAGTCCTTGTTTTTGAGGGCGTTTCCCAAGTTGTTTGTGAGATTTATCCCTTCGAACTCTTTGACGTATGGGTCATGGACTATTACTTCTTTGCAGATGTCTTTGAGGAGGTTGTAAAGGGGCAACGCTGGCGTGTTTCTTGTGTCATTGGAGTCTCCGAGGAATGCGAAGCCTAATATACACACCCTTGCGTCTTGTAGTTTCACGTTTTTTTCATGCAATGCTTCTTCTACCAAATCTTTCATGTGTTGTGGCATGGAATCGTTTATCTTTCTGCTTTCGATGAGAATCTTAGGTGTAAACTTGAAGTCGCCATAAGCGTCAAGACCGTATTTTAGTAGCCATGGGTCTTTGGGGAGGCAGTGGCCTCCGGCACCTGCGCCGGGGATGTGCATCATTCTGTATGGGTTCTTTGCGGGATCGGATGGGTCATTGGGTAGAGAGTTCACGAAGCGTCTGACCTCGTGGACGTTGACGCCGAGGCTTTCGCAAATTAAGGCAACTTCGTTTGCGAATGCGATGTTAACGTCGCGGTAGGTGTTCTCGGTGACCTTAGCTATTTCCGCTGTGAGACAGTTGGTTGGGAATAGCTCTGCCTTGTTGATGTTTTTGTAGAATTTGACGCCGCGTTGAGCACATTTAGGGGTGAGTCCGCCTACAATCCTTGGCATGTGCTTCAGGTTGTGAAGTAGTCGGCCGACCATAACACGTTCGTAAGAGTATACGAGGTTGAAGTCTTCGCCTGCTTTCATTCTGGAGGATTTTTCCAGTATCGGTTTTACGATGTAATTGGTGGTTCCTGGGGCTACGGTGGATTCTATGATGATCATTGCTCCGTTTTTCATGTGTTTTCCAACAGCGTGGGACACTTCTCTTAGTGACTTGTATTGTGGCATACGATTTTGGTCAACTGGGGTCTGAACGTCGATGAGAATTACGTCGGCTTTTTTGCAGACGGAGATGTCGTCGGTAACCTTGAAGCTGCCTTTCTTCACGACTTTGCTGATGAGTTCTGCTAGGCCTGGTTCGTCGCCTTCGATGGGGCATTTGCCTGCGTTGAGATAGTCGATCTTCCATCCTGACCGCTTGGATCTTCTCTGCACTCCGATGACATTGAAGCCTTCAACATTAGCGAACAGAGCGGCTGCGGGGATGCCTACGTATCCCATGCCGATGACTACGATTTCCAAGTTTATTGGGTCTCCATATGTTTAGTGCATGCAAGCATCTGTGATATATTGGATGTCTTCGTCATTAACTGAGGGGTGGACGGGTAGACTTAAAACTCGTTTGCATGATTCCTCAGTTATAGGGCAAATCTTTTTGTCATAACCCAACCCGTGGTATAGAGGTTGCCGGTAGATCGGCATCGGATAGTGAACGGCTGTGCCAATGCCCATTTTTTCTAGGTGATTAGCAAGTTCGTTTCTTTCCAGTGGATAATCTTCCTCCACTCTGACGACGTACTGGTAAAAGACATGTTTAACATGTTCCTCTACGTATGGAGGCGTGAGACCGTGGATCTTCTTGATTCCTTCATTCAACATCTCTGCATTTCTTATTCTCTTCTCATTAAGTTCGTCAAGCTTCTTAAGCTGCACCAGCCCAATAGCGGCTGATAGTTCAGTCATACGATAGTTGTACCCGAGAATAGTGTGATGATATTTTTCGGTTTGGCCGTGGTTTCTGAGTAGACGGGCTTTTCGGGCCAATTCATCGTTGTTTGTCATGATTATGCCGCCTTCTCCGGTGGTCATGTTTTTTGTGGCGTAGAAGCTGAAGCATCCAACTTCTCCTAAGCCTCCTGCTTTCTGTCCCTTGTACTCGGCTCCGTGTGCTTGGGCGGCGTCTTCTACTAAGAATAACTCATGATCTTGGGCAATTTCCTTTAACTCCTCCATTTTTGCTGGTTGTCCGAACATGTGCACAGCAATTATTGCCTTTGTTTTTGTGGTTATCTTCTCATTTACATCTGAAGGATCTATGTTGAAGTTTCTTTGGTCGATGTCAGCGAATACGGGTTTTGCCCTTTGAAATAGAACACAGTTGCCGGTGGCTATGAAGGAGAAGGCGGGGACTATTACTTCATCGCCTGGACCTATCTTGAAAGCTTTCAAGGTTGTGTCTAGAGCGATGGTTCCGTTTGTAACTGCGACAGCGTGGTCTACACCTATGTAGTTTGCAAATGCTTCTTCGAATGACCTGACTGTCTCTCCTTGAACTAACATGCCTGATTGGAAGACCTTCCTTATGACTTCCTCTTCTTCTCTCCCTAAGACTGGTTTTGCGATTGGTATTGCTCTTTTCATTTTAACGTTACCTTTCATCTTCTATTTTTGCATAGTTTTCTTTGGGTATCTCATATTTTTCATCACAAAAGGGGCATTTCATTAGAATATCTCTCTGCCTCTCTTCTTCTTTTGTCAGTCGCCTACCGCATTTGCACACGAATCCTTTAATTTTTGCTGGATTTCCATATGCCATGGCATACGATGGGATATCCTTTGTCACTGTGCTGCCAGCTCCTATCATTGCATGCTCCCCTATTGTGACACCGCATATTACGATTGTACCTGCTCCTATGGATGCTCCTTTTTTTACGAGAGTGGGTACGATTGTCCAGTCGGCGTTGGAGCTTCTTGGGTAAGGGTCGTTTGTGAAGGTGACGTGAGGGCCCACGAATACGTTGTCTTCGATTTTTACGCCTTGGTAGATGGTTGCTCTGTTTTCAAGTTTCACGTGGTTTCCAATCTTTACTCCTTTTCCTACGTAGACAGAGTGGCCAAGCACGCATTCTCTGCCTATTTCTGCGTTTTCTCTTATGTGGGCGAAGTGCCAAACTTTTGTGCCTTCTCCTATTGTAGCTGTTTTTTCGACAACTGCTGTAGGATGAATGTAAGCTTTATTCACGGAGAGACCTCCATTTAGATTGTAATCTTGACACACATAAATAATGCTTTAGCGTTTTGGAAAGATAGGTGAAGAGGAGCGTGAAACTGTGAAGGTTATGCTTGTTATAGGGGCGAGGCCTCAGATCATTAAGTCGGCGCCGATAATTCATGAGGCGTCAAAGGATGCTGAAGTAGAGTTTCAGATAGTTCATACTGGGCAACATTATGATTTTGAGATGTCGAGAATATTTCTTGATGAGTTAGAGTTGCCTGATCCCATAGTTAATTTGGGTGTTGGGTCTGGATCTCATGCTTGGCAGACGGGTAAGATGATGGTTGGGTTGGAGAAGACGATTAAGAAGCTGAAGCCTGATCTTGTTTTGGTTCCTGGGGACACGAATTCTACGTTGGCTGGTGCGCTTGCGGCTGTTAAGCTTCATGTGCCAGTTGCTCATGTTGAGGCTGGAGCGAGAAGTTATGATATGAAGATGCCGGAGGAGGTTAATAGGCGGTTAACTGATCATTGCTCACGAATATTGTTTGCAGCAACGGAAAATTGTGTAAAGAACCTATTGAAAGAGGGTATACCCGAGGATCAGATACGTTTCTCTGGTGACACTATGTATGATGCTTTGTTGAAGCGTATGGTTGGAGCTCTCAGAAGTCATGTTCTGGAGAGACTTGGCTTGAAAGTGGGTGAATATGCTGTGCTTACGGTTCATAGGCCTGAAAATGTGGATGATCCCAAAGCTCTGAAGGATATTGTGGAAGCTGTGATTCAGTTGAAGGAGTTGGTAATGATTTTTCCGGTTCATCCTAGAACTTTGGAGCGATTGAAAGCTACAGGTTTGTTGAAGAGAGTGAAAGTGGCTAAGCATGTGAGGCTTGTGGATCCTGTTGGGTATCATGAGATGCTTCAGTTGGTGAAAGATTCTAAGATGGTTTTTACTGATTCTGGTGGACTGCAGAAGGAGGCTTTTTGGCTTCACACTCTCTGCATTACGCTTCGAGAGAGAACTGAGTGGGTGGAAACTGTGAAGTTGGGAGCTAACATGCTTGTTGGGAATAATAAGGAAATGATTGTTCGAAAAGTTAGAGAATGCTTGGCTATAGAGGGTTTGGAGACGAAGTTGAAAGAGTTGCCGAATCCTTTTGGGGATGGGAATGCTTCGGTGAAGATTGTTGAGGCTTTGAAAGAGTTCTGCTAGGTGTTATGCATGCATGTTTGCTTCTCCTCTGCTATGTGTTGGCTTCTACTCTAAGAGCCTGAGCTTTTTTGCATGCAACGGACATATCCAAGAATCAGCATATAATTCCAAGACTTTGGAGCATATATGCAATTACTTTCTAGAAGATTAATATGGATGATAGTTCTATATATGTGTAGAGAGGAGTGCAGGTATGGCTGTGAACAGGCGGAGAGATCGCCATGAAATTGTTGCCGACATTCTGAACTATGCTACTAGGGGAAAGATAAAGACCCATATTATGTATAGGGCGAAGCTGGCCTATAGCCAACTCATTGAGTATCTACCTCTGTTGGTTGAGAAAGGTTTCCTGGAAGGCATGACTGTTAAAAATGGGAAGCAACTCACAGTGATGTATAGAACTACCAAAAAGGGAATAGAATTCATAAATCGTCTAGAATCTCTGAACGAGCTTTGGGAGTCTAGAGAACCCTCGCTAATGAAGTAAAGGACCCGTTTTTACGAGGTCTCTCCCTTTGGATAGGATACTTAAACGAATTTCTTACTCATGAGGTTGCATGCAACCTCTAAAAATCAATCCATGCATGCGGAAGCCTTTGGGGTGGCTGTTGCCTTGATAATTCTTTTATGTTTCTCAAGTAGTCTAGTTGTTAGGT
>SOJY01000012.1 GCA_004376385.1 Candidatus Bathyarchaeum sp. | reverse complement strand
AAGAAGAAAATATAGAACCGCAATGAATATTGCAGGCTTCGTTATCGCCATCAGCACCCTAATCACACTAGTTATGGCTGCCAGAGGCTGGGAAACATGCACCGCAGTCCCCCTTAACAGCATAGGAACAGACATTATCTTCATCTACACTGCACCAATCGAACCAAAAGGCAGTGGCTGCTATATTGTAAACCACCTTTTCTCGTATCCATTCAACCAAACCCTCCTAACTGAAATAGAGGAAGTTCCCGACATTGAATGCGCTGTACCGATACTGATGCACAGGCTACGCGCTATGGTGTTTACGGGCATAGACCCCTCCGAAACAGAAACAAACGCCGTATTGGAGAACTCCATAATTGAGGGCAGATATCTTACGCCCGACGATGGGTACGTTGCCATTGTTGACAAGGAATACGCTGAACTGAACAATCTTACTTTAGGTTCAACAGTGAATTACGCTGCAGATTTTGAGGTGGTAGGCATAGTTGAAGTTAGTGCAACAAACATCATGAAGTCCCACATATACGTGAACCTACCAATCGTCCAAGAAGTCTTACCTGAAAAACCAATTGGGTTAATAAATATGGCCCTCATCCGAACAAGTAGCCCAAGTAAGGTAGAACAAACTGCTGCAGCATTAGAAGATAAGTGGCCTGATGCAAGCACTTTAACTGGTTCAGATTTAGCTGAAACAGCCTCTGGCGTCATCAGAATTGGCGAAGAAACTGCATGGAGCATTTCAATTGCTTTAGCGGTTATCACCATTCTTTTCACGATCAAATCTCAACTGGCTACTGTAGCAGAACGCACCAAAGAGATAGGAATATTGAAGGCAATAGGTTGGAGCAACTCTAATGTTGTAAACCAGATTGTCATCGAGTCCTTAATCCAAGGCATTATAGGGGGAATACTAGGTTGCGCTTTAGGTTACGTTTTTGCCTCATATGTCCTTTCCACTATAGGAGGAGAAATTGGTGGAGCACTAAATTTTGTAACAATAGACCCCATACTCCTCAGCATAGGGTTCACACTAGCATTAGTAAGCGCAATCTTTGCAGGTTTGTTCTCTTCTTTGAGGGCAGCTAGACTGGTACCTGTCGAAGCTATTAGAACAATATAGAGGGAGAAATGTGAGATGTCAACCAAAAACATAATCAAGGTTTCAAACCTGTCAAAAACCTATCGTAAAGGGAGCGTTGGCGAAGTAAAAGCCGTAAATGAAGTCTGTTTGGAAGTTCCAGAGGGCCAATTCCTCACTATTCTGGGTCCCTCAGGAAGTGGCAAAACCACCCTTCTTAATCTGATAGGAGGGCTTGACAAGCCAACTGGGGGCAAGATAATTCTAGATGGATTAGAGCTTTCAAAGCTGAGTGAAAGTGAGTTAGTTAGGGTTAGACGCGAAAAAGTTGGTTTTGTTTTTCAAGCATTCAATCTGATTCCTACTTTTTCTGCCCTTGAGAATGTGGAAGCGGCTTTAGCTCCAACTGGTATGCCAAAAAATGAGCGCCTTGAACGATCAACCGAACTTCTTGAGTCGGTGGGACTGGAGCACCGGGCTAATCACTTGCCTGCAGAATTGAGCGCGGGGGAACAGCAAAGGGTAGCTATTGCTCGGGCATTTGCCAACAAGCCTAGGGTTCTTCTTTTAGATGAACCCACTGGCAACTTGGACACTAAAACGGGAAAAGAAATTTTGAAGATATGCCATAGAGCCAGCAAGGATCAGGGTCAAACGGTTGTGGCTGTAACTCATGCGGGGTATGTTAGGGGATACACAGATCGTTTGCTGTTTATGAGTGATGGAAAGCTTTTTTCGGAAATACCTCAAGAAGAGTTCGAAGAATCAACATATTAAAAAAACTTCCGAAAAATACGACAACTCAGTTGATGCCTCGTTGTAGGGTCTTAGATTTTCTACGTTTCAGAACAACATACAATACTGTTGATATAGCAATAACTGCCACTACTGTAATAGTGAGACCAAAGTCTAAGGGTAGATTTGTGCCTAAGAAACCGTCGTTTTTGGTTAAAGGAAAGGCTAGAGGAGACATAAGAGGACACACATCAGAATCATCGTCAGAAATTGAGTAGGGAGTATCACCAATTCCATCTTCGTTAGTATCAATGCCACTATAGTCGCTCCAGTAGTTGCCGCTTGTGCCGTTGTCCCAAATGTTCAGGTGCTGAATCCAGTATGGGTCAGTGCATTCGCAATCGTAAACGTGTCTCGTGTTGTTAACGAAACTGTTGTGATAAAATATGTTGTGTACAGTTGCGTGATCGTATGGGAGAGGTCCTAAGAAGACGCCTTCTAGATTATTTTCTATGTAGTTGCCAACAATAATGTTTGGAGACTCGGCAAGAAAAACGCCCACATTGGAGCCTATTATCGTGTTTCCAGTTACAGTGTTGTCTGTTGTCCAAATGTAGACCCCCATGTTGAAGTCTAAAATTTTCAAATTTTTGATTGTCACATTACCGCCTGTGACGTTTGATAATTCGATTCCAAAGTCCCATGAACCAATTGGCAAAATTCTGGGCGTCGCCTTTAAGGTGTTACCTTTGCCATCAATTATAATGTTGCTTTTTTCTACAATAATTCCATAAGATTCTTCGATGTCGCCTGTGAAAATGTAAGTGTTTCCGCTGCGGTGAATCTTGTTTGTTCCTTCAATGCTTCCATCAGCTCTGATAAAAATCATCCCAGATGCTTGAACTGACAAAATACCGACAGAACACAAGCTGAGTATGGCTAACAGAATAAGAAAAAGCGCTTTCACTTCTTTCACGGGACATTCCACTCATTTTATTTTTTTTACTTTAGCCAGTTTCTCGACTTCAAAACGGTTTTTCCTGCCGCTTTTAACCGTAAAGCATCCTCGTATGGACACATTTCAACACAACGCAGGCACATTATACAATTGGAAGTAGTAACGTCTCCGCCCTTCTTATCATACACTTCAGTGACCTGTGTTGGGCAAACTCTTTTACATATCCCACATTTGGTGCATTTCTCTTCTACCTTGTCTAAGCGAAAAAGAGACACCCACTTGAAGGGTGGAAAACGATTGAATAAAGCAATTAACGCTCCTAGAGGACAAATTCTGCACCATGAACGTCTGTAAAAGAATGCTGCCGCCGTAACTACGCCCAAAACGAGCAAGTTTAGTGAAGTCACATAATAACCTAACTCATAGAACGCTCCTGTTGTTACCTGAAAAATCCATTCTGGTCGTATTAATCCCACGGTTGATTCTAGTAGCACACAGAATGGTTTCATCGGGCAGACTTGGCAGAAAGGCGCAGAGAAGTACTGGTAAACAAATCCGCCTTCTTCGGTTCCAGAAACTAACTGTGCACCTGCTATGGCTTCTGAGCCGAAAATGACGCTTAAGACTATGAGGAGGGCTAGAATCACGTACCCGAGTTGATGAAACTTTTTGTTAAAAACTTCTGAAAAATCTCGGTGTGGTATCTTTACGGCTTTCCTGAGGTATGTGAGTAAATCCATATACAATCCGAAGGGACAAACCCACCCGCAGAAGAATTTACCCAAAAGAACAGAAAGCAAAATAATTGCTGCGAAAACGACTGCCAGCCTGACTAGCCCCGAAGAATTGTAATCTACGCCCCAGCCGCGACCTGTTTGCCAGAACGGGTAAATGTATGTTTGAATTTCCCAGAGTGCGCAGGTTACGGTTTTGCCGCAGGGATAGTAGCATCCAAAGAATGGAACTGGAAAACCATCAGACATTGACACTCCGAGAACGTTTGTTCCAACTAGGAATTCGTGTACGGGAATTTTGCTGGCTGGTTGTGGCAGGATTTCGTGGTCAACGAACATACCAAAGAAGATCAGAAAGACCAATGCTACTTGGATGAATAGTCTAAAAGAGCTGATTTTTCGTGTCTTTTTCTTTAGTCCAGTTACTGCGAATACTGCGCCAATGCTTACTGTGGTTACGGCTGCAGCTATCAGTAGAAGGTTTGGTTTGAATGGTGACCCGACAATTGGTGGGGGGTCGCTAGAATCGGCTAAAGGATCAATTACAGTTACGCCCAACCGGTCGTTTATGTGACCATATATTGGAAATATGTTCCAGTATCCAGCCATGTCAAGTTTTTGAGTTACCGAGAATTCGCCTGTTTCGTTGTCAGCTTCGACGGGCTGGTCTATCCAACTATAGTCTGGTCTGACGAATGTCACTCTCACTGTAAGGTTTATCAAGTCTTCTTCAAGTCCAAGACAGACCGTTCCGGTTACTGTGACGTTTTCATTTATGTTAATTTGAGTGTCTGAGATGGTGGCGGTAATATGGGGACCATAGCAGCTAGAAACGGGTTGGCAAACCAAAACTCCGATAACGATCAAGCTAGCTACAATTGTGAAAACGAAGAAAGCCTTAGATTTTATGCCCCTCTTTTTCCACACCCATGGGCACCAGCAACTCTTTTGGCGAGTGAACAAAAAAGGTTTTTTATCAAGAAACCTTGACTAAGGGCAACTGTTTGGGTTTGAATTTTTGGAAATATAATTTATGACAGGATAATAGCTGAAAATAATTTAATGAGTTACGGAACAAAATCGGCATGCACCCATTTGTGGAAGGGACAAACATTTCCGTAGTTTCTCTTGATCTACAATTTTTTCAGTCATTGATTCCCATTTTTGATGTAGCAACTAGCTTTGTGTAACCATTAAGTAGTTCTACATATTCCACAATCGACATTGCGTATCTCAAATTCCTGTTCATGGTATTGAGTTAATTTACTGGGAATTTACAGTAATTATAAAGGAGTTGCCATATAGAGCATATTTTTGGTATTGTCTTGCGGTTATTTGCGGATTTTTCTTCAGCCATTCCTGAAACGCTCTGTGTTCGCCCCTGTTTGGATTACCTCTGAAGCAAAACCAAGCATCAAAAATAAGAATGGTTCCATCCTGCAGATAGTCAGTAATAAAGTCTAGAACGGCAACTGTTGATTCATACAAGTCGCAGTCCACCATAACGATTGCAGCTTTCTTGAGTGGAAGTTTCTTTTTCGTTTCTTCGTTAAGTGTATCCTTGTACCATCCTGGGACAATTATGACTCTTTTCTGGTCAAGTCCTTTCTTCGCGATGATTTTCTTGAAGTCATCAAGACTACAATAATATTGACCTTGTCTAAAGTGTTGGAAGCCTTCTGCGTCTACTCCTGATAAGGGAGGTTGACCTTGAAACGAATCGAAAGCATAGAAATTCATTGATTTTAAGCCATAATAGTCTTTAGAAAATTTGTAGGCTGTAACAAAAGATTCGCCTTGATATACGCCGAACTCCAAATAGTCTCCTTCTAACCGGTTAGAAGTCGCTAAATTCATCGCTTTTGCAAGTATTCCTTCAGTCTCTTTATAATTAACAGTGTTTATAATCAAAGGACGATGTAATATGGGATAGACAGTCTTGTAAAACAGGTTGTAAATCAACTGTCTTAACATATGCGATATTGGACAATTTATTACTAATATACTTTGTGCATCCAATACACACGGTGGTGAGTAGTGAAAGATAATCTCCTTAAAGTCCCAGAAACAGTTGATCCGCAAGTTGCTAATTTAGCTGAGCCTTTAGCATGTGGGCTACATGCAATCGAGATTACGGGACTAAAGAAAAACGATAATGTTCTTGTTCTGGGTGTAGGCCCAATTGGGCTACTTATCACATATATTTGTAGCAAAGAGTTTGCCTCAAATACGGTAGCATGTGATACCTCCGCGCAGAATTATCATCCGTGTTTATTCCCTGCTGAACCACAGCCCATTCCCCCCGTTCTGTGACAAAGAAGGCATGATGATACAGGGGATAACCCGACTTAGTGCTTAGTAATTTTCTGTAACATAGTCTGTTTTCATTTTCATGGTCTTTTATTGTTGTTTTTGTCATTTTTATTTTACCTTTTTCTTTGTCGTTTTTGGTGTTTCCTGTGTGTTTTCCAGTTTTTGCATGCTCCGAATGATGCCAATGTTTGTTGTTGTCTGATTTTGTGGTGTTATTCATGGTTATTACCTACCTAGTAATATGCATTAATTCTTTATATATGTTCCTTATGATAAATAATTGTTCTTTAAACATTAAAGTTAACCTATATAATACCCACTCTTTGAATCGTGCCGAAGGCTTGTAGCCTGAGCAAAGCGAAGGCGGCTTCAAAGGCTTCATAACATGCCGAAGTCCTACGGTATGATTCCTTTGTATTCGTCTGAAAGCGGCATGTTATGTTGCCGTGAGTGAGTTACATTAACGTTTGGCGTTGGTATGGCGTGTAGCGGAGCGGAACGCAGTGAAGCGGAGCGGTTGTTTGGAAAACGCGGAACACTGGAGCGGTAGCTGGAACGTTGGCGTAATCGCTCCGCCTATTGACGACGAGAGGAAGAGGGGCGTGCTCCTTTTTCGCTTCGTTTCGGCTTTGCTTATCCGCAGCCGAGAACTCAGCGAGGGATGAAAACTAGGGTAAGGGCTTGCGGTTTGGGGGTTAAAATTTAACCCTTTTAACTGCTCGATAGCTTCACTTCCTTCATGGCTTCTTGAAGTAGCTTTTGCACTTTGTATGGTTCTTTTAGAGCTGCTAGATTTGGACGGTAAATTATTTGTGTGTACGAGAATCTTGAGTCGGTTACTATGGCTCCAATAGATGCTTGACTGGCTGAGGGGGCAAATATGTTTCCGGTTCCGAAGAGTTTGTCAATAAAACCGATATTGACGTTTACTTCTTGGATTTTTTCGAGGTCGACATATCTTGTGTCTAATCCGATAGCTCCTGTTTGTGTTATTAAGCGTTGAT
>SOJY01000241.1 GCA_004376385.1 Candidatus Bathyarchaeum sp. | reverse complement strand
TGCTAGTGGAAGGACTCCCCAGTCCCATAAACGATAACCTAACCATGCCCCTAGCCTCTGGACTAATACTCACCCTGATTTCGTAAGGCAAAACGGGTTATTACGATAGAATTAAAAGATTGCATGTCATCATATAGTATCGACACGGTAAATTGATAGCGTGCAACATGATTGATCTAAGGGAGTTTTCTCTGCTTGGCAGAATCAGGTAAAATTGAGTATAGACCTATCTCTGTTCGCGAAGCTCTCACTGAAATGAAGGACGTGTCAGAGATAATGATCGATCTAGCGTATTCAGCAGCCCTTTTCAACAGCCATGAACTCGCTGAAGAGGTCATGGAACTCGAAAAAAGGGTAGACTACCTAGATTACATCATAAACATGAACACCATGCTGGCAGCGAGGGACGCAGAAGACGCTCAGCACCTCATCGCAGTGACAACCGTGGCAGCAGCCACCAACAAAATCTCGGACGCAGCCGCGGACATAGCAACCATTGTTCTAAAAGAGATTGGAATCCACCCCATCGTCAGAAAGGCATTCGAACAAGTTGAAGAACGATTGGCACGAGCAATAGTCAAACCAGATTCAATCCTCGTCAACAAAAAACTTGGAGACTTAGAGTTAGCCGCCAAAATAGGAGTTGACGTAATAGCTATTCGGCGACATCAAGAGTGGACCATAGACCCTGATGATGAAGAGCGGATTGTGGAAGGTGACGTTTTAATTGCAAGAGGAGCACCTCATGGCATCGATGAACTGAAGGCAATAGCGTCTGGTAAACTGAAAAAGATGGAGTGAGGGAAAAATCAGTGTCCATAACTGAAGAGCACTTCAAGAAAATCGTTGACAAACTCGTGTTTCTAAAGGACACCTCTGAACTCATGATTGATCTCGCATACTCCTCTCTCCTCCTTAACAGCCAAGCGTTAGCTGAAGAAGTTGAAGCCCTAGAAAATCACATGGACAACCTCCACACAGAATTTGAGCGACTAGTTTTGTCCAGCGGCTTTACACCAGAAGAATCCAAAGACTTCCTTGGTCTAATTAGGTTGGGCGTAGTCACAGAGGAGATAGCGGATGCAGCAATGGAAATAGCTGACGTCGTACTGAGAGGACTGGAACCCCACCCCATCTTGAAACTTGTAATAGAGGAGGCTGAAGAAACAGTAACCAAGGTTACCGTTTCAGAGACTTCCACGTTGGTGGGAAAGAAGATTCGAGAAGCCCAAATCCAAGAGGAGACAGGCATGTGGGTGCTGGTTATCAGAAGAGGCAACTGGTGGTTGCGACCCCGTCCAGACACAATGATTAAAGCAGGCGACACTTTGATTGCTGCAGGTTATGCCGAGGGAGAAGCTGACTTTGAGACTTTGGCTTCAGGTGACAGCAAGACAACTGAAGAAGATGAGTAAAAACGGTTCTGGCTTTCAGACGATAAGCGCCAGTGCTACGAGAACAGCAGCGGTTGTCACGGTGTCTGCTAGGGCGCTTTCTATGGGGATTACGAAGTTATCTGGGTTCCAACCGCGTCTGAACGTGTAAATTGCCACGGCATAGGCAATCAAAATCATAACTGAGACGGCGAGGACGTTTGTGATTAATAGTTGACCCGTGAAATTCAGCAGGTCGACTAGTGCTGTTGTACCACTAATAACTGAGGATAAAATCACGTAGACTATGAACATAATTATCGACGCTAACCATGCTCCACCTATCTCGTTTATGTGCTGCTTTATGGAGGAAAACGAGGGCTTAATCAATCCTAATGCGAGTTTTGTGGTTGCTGTTGAGCCTATTATTGAGCCTACTCCTCCAACAGTTGCGATTATGGCAGGATATACAGAATATATCTTCCTCCAACCAGTTATCCCGCTGATCTTGCCAAGCAAAGACCCTGTAACATTAACAATCAATGTCACAAACACGAGAGTCAAAAGAAATTCTCTAATTGTTTCGACAAATTTTGCTTCACCAATGTTTTTGATCAGAATGTAGACCACAAAAGAAATGAAAATTATGTCCAGTATCCAAATCAAATATCGTCCAAATGAACCGAACAGAAAGAATAAGCCCAGACTGAGGACGTAACAGCCCGTGTTAATTATGTCAGACACTGGAGAAGTTATCGGATACACAACGATGTCTGGATCCAGCCCTCGCCTGAAAGAAAAAACAGAAAACACCATTGTTAAGGGAGAAACAAACACCACCGACAACGCCATTGTTGAAATAATCACCGCTAGTAACGGAATAAAATCTATTATGGTAGCATTCCAGAGAAACACACCGAATATCCAAGTTCCGGTTCCCACGCTGACGCCGCTTACAAGAGCTAACGTAATGATCACACGGAGAAGTGTTTGGAAGTCCTTCGTGTTTTTGGTAAAAGTGGCTTTGATGGTTCCCAAATGCAATCCAGTTCCTAGGTGCCCACTAAAGAGACCGCCTACGGCACCTCTGACGCTCAGAATTCCCGGAAAAAGGAATATTGCCCATGGAGCCTCGTTGATGGAAAGGACACCAAAATATAGAACAAGCAGGATTCCAGTTAGCAATCCAACTATATCAAATGATAAAGATAGTAGGGACTGACCTAGACTGGTTTTCAGCATCTTTCTGGACAGAGTTCCAGCTATGTTGGTCTCCGTCATCGCATTCACTTCCGTCCATCCAGCTTAGCCTCCCGCGTTTTGTTGTCATGTCCTTTGTAGTGATATGAAGCATACAGCCGAGTGTGTAGAGTTCTTGATCCATTTCTGGATCGGTAGTCCTCCGTAACGTTAACACAGCTTTCTGTCGCTCCTATTACAACATAAACTCAACAATAACCCTTAAAGGCTTTTTGTCCAACATTTTCTGGCAATCTAGAAAAAAGGTAGAAACAAAAAACTAACCAGATATACAGACCATTTGCTCTAAATGCTTTTGTTGAACACTTACATTTGTTACTTCTATTGCCTCCGCTAAATCAGTCTTTTATCGCATTTAGGCGCATCAAGAAAAAAATATTCAGATGCCCAGAAGATTCGAAATTATTGTCATTTCAGGTTAAGGCTCTTCATTAAATCTCGCTTTCTGTTTCTAACAGTAACTTCAGTTACGTTTGCCGCTTTGGCAAGGTGGGCCTGCGTTACCTTCTCTTTCAACATTCTTGCTGAAAGGTAAATGATTGCAGCTGCTAATCCTGAAGGGTCTTTCCCTGTGGTAGCGTATCTCCTTTTAGCTTCTCTTATCAGGTTAATGGCTAATCCCTCAACATCGCTGGAGACCTTGGCTTTCTCAGCTATCTTTGTAACGTAGTATGTCGGATCGTCTACGGGCATCCTCATGTCCAAGTTTCTAACTATCACGCTGTAAGATCGTGCTATCTCTTTTTGGGTTCGCTGGCTGGCTTCTGCGATCTCTTTTAGAGTTCTAGGAACCTTGGTGAATCTAACAGCCGCGTATAGGGCTCCAGCTACCATTCCTTCGATGCTGCGTCCCCGAACTAAGCCTTTGTTCAAAGTTTTTCTGTATATTATCGCAGCCATGTCGTGCACTGATGAGGGCATGTGAAGTATGTCGGAGAGGCGTTGGAGTTCGCTCATGGCTAGCATAAGGTTTCTGCTTTGGGATGCGTGGACTTTTGAGCGTGTTTGCCATCTTCTGAGGCGCCACATCTGTTGTTTGACTTTGGGTGATAGAGGACGACCGAGGGCGTCTTTTTCCACTCGGATTACCGTGGATAAGCCTTTGTCATAATGGGAGTAGTTGGTTGGGGTGCCTGCTCTTGCTCTGGCGTCTCTTTCTTGAGGAGTGAAGGCTCTCCATTCAGCTTCTTGGCTTGGGATGTCCTCTTCGAGGACTAGACCGCAACGGCGGCAGACGTATTCTCCCATCTCTGAATCTAAAACCAAGTTTGTGCTCCCACATTCGGGGCACCTGATGGTAACTATCTGCTTTGTCACGTTCTTTCATCCACAGTTTATTTAACCACTTACACTGTGGCGAAGGTAATATTTAAATATGACGTATGTCATATTCTATCTCTGACTATTTATTGAAAAACAGACCAATAAAACGATACACAATCACCAGTTTCTGTAAAAACCGAAAAAACGTCGAAAGCAAACAACGAAATATGAACTATATCCCTAAGAAGTTGGTTTGCTAGGCAATTAAGGGGTATAACAACAATTCTAACGTTAGCATTTCTATTACATTCAAACCCAGAATAACCTGAACAATGCCAACACAAGCCACATGAACGTTAGAATCACAGTTCATCATTTAACTTGGGGAAAATCGTTTACTGAAACGTTTGACAAAACTTATCTTACTTGATTTATAAAATAACTAAACGCGATAAGAGATGAAGTTCTCGTTCATAAATCCAAGCCCCCCTTCAGAATCAATGTATATGGTTCCAACAGCTTGGCCCCCCCTGGGAATTCTATATTGTGCTGGAGTCTTAACAGCGGGCGGAGTTGAGGTTTCTGTTCTCGACCAACCTGCGAAACGTTTCTCTTTAGATCAAGCAGCGAATTGGGTGAAAAAAGAAGACCCCGACATCGTGGGCTTCTCAGTTTTGCTCAGCGCCGCGAAGGAGGCACCAAAGCTTGCTGAACGAGTTAAAGCAGAAAACCCCAACATCACAGTAGTTTTTGGGAGCCATCACTCAACATTCAACGCTGAGAGAATTCTAGAGAAATATCCTTTTGTGGACATTGTAGTTAGGGGAGAAGGCGAACACACAAACCTCGAGATCGTACAGTGTCTAGAAAAGCAGAGAGACCTCGACAAAGTTGAGGGCGTCACCTTCAGAAAAAATGGCAGAATAGTCTCAAACCCTGATAAACCATTGAACAAAGATGTGGACGCTCTTCCTTTCCCTGACCGCAACCTTGCAGGGGTCGGATATGATTCAGTGATTTTTGGCGCCAAAATAAACACCAAAAAGTTCACTACCATCCTCTCATCCCGTGGGTGTCCCTTCAATTGCAGTTTCTGCGGAATCAGAAAGTTCACTCGGAGCGCTTGGAGACCCAGATCAGTTGAAAACGTTATGGCAGAATTAGAGTATCTGCAGAGTGAGGGTTATGAGCAATTTCTCTTTGCAGACGACAACTTTACTCTCGATGCCCAGAGAGTGTCAAAGCTTTGCCGAAGCATCAAGAAGGCGGGAATGGACATCGAGTGGTTCTGCGACTCGCGAGTGGATCACGTCAGCTACGACATGTTCAGAGAGATGGTGAATGCCGGATGCAGATGCATCTTCTTTGGGATAGAAAGCGGCAACCAAAGGATTCTGGATTATTACAATAAGGGTATCACGCCCGAACAGTCCGAGAAAGCAGTCCGGAAGGCTAGAAAGGCGGGTACAGACATAATTGTGGGTTCCTTTATTGTGGGCGCTCCTGACGAAACCCAGCGTGAGGTCATAAATACGTTACAGTTCGCAAACAAATTAGACATCGATGTGCCTGACGTCAACATTTTAGGTGCTCAGACTGGAACGGACATATGGAATGATCTGGTAGCAAAGGGTCTCCTTAATGAGGAAGAACAGTGGGAAGATGAAATCTGTATCCCCAGAGATGTGCCAACTCCTGTTCCCTACGAAGAAGTAAGGAACCTAATATTCGAGTATTTCCGAGCATTCTATCTGAATCCCAAACAGTTGTTGACCGAGATGTTGAGAACTTCAAAGAGTAGCTTCAGGATAGGCGCTGCCCTACAGAACATTGTTGGTTTTCCCCAATTAATTGAGACCTTGAGTAAAGCCATCAGACGAGACGAAAAATGAAAAACTGATAAGTAAAATACTAGTTAGATAGAATAATATTTCGTGCAGGAAGATACATTGATGTCGCAGGGCAACGAAAGCGTCAGAAAAGAGATCGAAATATTGAGAATTTTGAGCGAGTTTGATAGCCCCGTGGGTTCGACTTTACTCAAGCGGGAGTTAAGAAAAAGAGGCTTTCTTCTCAGTGAGAGAACTGTAAGATATCACCTTCAGCTGTTGGAGGCAAAGGGCTTTGTGTTGGGGCACGATAGAAGAGGAAGAACAATAACACAACATGGTCTGGAAGAACTGAGTAGATCCCTCGCCACCCAGAGGCTCGGTTTCACCACAACCCGTTTCATGTCCCTAGCCTATTCAGCGACCTACGACCCCACCGTAGACTCAGGAACAGTCGTCGCTAATGTATCACTGCTTGACAACAGTCTTCATGATAAAACAGTGGATACAATGAAGGCTCTCCAGAGCATGAATCTTTTATCAGCGCCATACATCAAGGTGTTGAATGAGAACGAGGAATACTGCGACATATCTGTCCCTAAGGGAAAATTTGCTCTTTTCACAGTTTGCAACTTAACTCTGGACAGCATCCTAATCCACTCTGGAATCCCTTTGTTCTTCAAATATGGCGGTCTCGTTCAAGTAGTAAACCGCAAACCCATCCGATTCGTGGAAATAATCTCATATGAAGGAACCACCATACCTCCCCTAGACGTGTTCGTCTACATGAAGATGACATCCATCTCAAGGATTTTGAAAACCGGCTCAGGCATGTTACTGGCAACGCTGAGGGAGATACCTTCTGAAGCAAGAGATAAAACAGTGAAGATTCTCGAAAACCAGCAGAAGAAGGGATGGGGAGGAGTTCTGGTTTTGGGAGAACCCAACGAGCCAGTTCTTGGAGTACCTGTAGGCATGGACAGATTCGGCATATGCATGGTTGGCGGTATCGTCCCCGGAGCAGCCATGGTAGAGGAAGGAGAACAGGTTGTCACATTTGCTCCCCACTGCTTCATTCCAATCGAAGAGATGACCCAAATCTAAACAACAAACAAT
>SOJY01000149.1 GCA_004376385.1 Candidatus Bathyarchaeum sp. | reverse complement strand
TTTTTTCTTCAAAACTCCGATCTGATTGACAAGAATCTTCTTTTTTATCTTGACTTACAAAAACATTTTAGAAAAAGGACATTTGCGGGAGACGTCACCACAAAAGGATACGTTTTGTTTCAAACAGTCACATGAGGGTGCTCTGACAAACAGCTACTTTTATCTTCTCCATATTATGGTGCGTGATAAATTCTTCCGAAGTTTTGATCTATGTGAACGTTTCCTCCTGAACGGGGTGTATTTATGTATATGTCATAGTTTTCATGGATGTTATCCGTTGCATCATTATCCTTTATGATGGCGTAATCGTTTCCTGTATTATAGTAGATTCCGTAAATTGTATTATTTCTAAAATGATTACCGACAACTATCGTATGATTTGTGTTTTCAATTTCAAGTCCGTATATTCCATTATGTAAAAAGTGACTGCCCGTAATTGAGGCGGATGGGTAAGTTTCGTTTGCTGATGTTATCGTCACTCCTGTTTCTACGTTACTGTAAAATTGGGAAGAATTGATTTGTATTTGGTCTGCATCAACAGACAAAAGCCCTTTCAGATTACTTCCAGCCCAAGAATTAACAAAGAAAAATCCATATCCACTGCTAATATAGTATCCTGCGTTTCCGTTTCCGTCAGCTATGCATCCTATTAAGTGAACCCAATTACAATCGACAAACACAAAACCGTATCCAGTCCCCTGTTCTGTTAGAGTAGGATTAACGTATACTTTAGAGAGTTCAATCGAATCATAATTTTCGAATCTGATTCCATCAGCGTTAGGATCGGAATGTAAGATGGAAACCTCATGCATTTTTATGTCTATATTGAAGCCCTTAAAGTAGAATCCATAAGAGAAGGATGTGTCACTCCAAACCACAAAATTGTAAACGCTTGGTTTTTGGCAATCTTCTACATAAACATGAGTATCAAAAGATGTTACTGCCATATCATGAAGTTGTATTGAATCCATATGTTTTATGTAAACTCCATATTTTGTGCTGGAAACATCTCCGGCATCAATCAAACAGTCTGAAATTTCAAATCGTGAGTTATGACTTTCAGAGTTTCCTGTAATATTAAAAGCGGTAATGTCCGCCGATACAGCAAATTTGGTTAATTCTTTTCCTGCTCCCATAATTCGAATGTCGTTTTTTTCTGTAATGCTGATAGTGGAAGACAGTGTATAAACGCCTTTTTTGAAGCAAAGAAAAAGCCCATCAGTTGAAAGAGAAACTATATTCTCCACAAGTTGAGTTATATCACTTCCAGAAAATTCTATTTCTCCAGTTGTTCCATTCTTAGCGAAGTAGTTAATTTCATCTTTCCAAAAGAGGTAATCATACGGTTCTATTGGATATTCTAAAACATCTGTACGATTGTTTGAGCCGCTCCATAAATCGCCTGTAACCTTCAGGTCAGTAGAGTTAAGCAATGAAGAATTGTGGACAGCATCGCCGTTAATGTCTAAGTTGCTGTCCATCGGGTTAGAACCGTCGGTTAAAAGTAAACTGTTCTCTTCTGTTGTGATTTCTCTGGCTGCGCTCGTCCAATACGCAGAACTGAAAACAAGAGTGAGTAAGCAAACAGCTAATATGCTGCCCCAGAAAGCTTTTTTCTCAACTTTGAATTTGCTTGTTCCCTCTTTTTTTCCTCTCTTGTAGCTTCTCCGTGTCTGTTCTGAGACTAGGCTTTCTAGGAACGATTTCATTGTATACGCTTTTTATTTCTCCTAGAAGACTTCAGCCTTATGAAGTCCATATCAGTAGCCTAGATATCAATCATCTAATGACCGAGTGATCCCGCAGTCTTTTTCTCTATGTTTTCGACTGCAACCAAATTTTTCCTCCCGCCTTCTGAGACGCAGATTTGGCGATTTTTTAATAACTTTTTGGTTGTGGTCTAAAATATGAATCTGCTATTGTGAAACGTGTTGTGAAAGTTAATCCGTATTTTCTTGTAGTTGTTTTTAGTTTGTTTTTCTTCTTGCTTCTGTTATGAGGTCTGTGAGTGCTGCGAAGGCTTTGCTTACGTCTTCCATGGCTAACACGATTATTGTTTCTGTGTAGCAGCTCATTGTTTCCTCTATGTTGATGTGGCGTCTTGAAACTGCGTTATAGAATGCTTGTATGCATCCGGGAGTGAATGTTATCTCGTCTGGGCTGCGGATGATTACTGTTGCCAGATTCTGTTTCTGGTCTATCACGTCTTTTTTGGTGAAGATGGAGCTGATTTTGTTGAATGAATTCAGGTCAGAAATCAACGTAACTATGGTGTTTCCTTCTATGACTTGAAGAAAGTCGCCCGAGAAAGTTGCCAACGTTTTTCTTATCTTTTCCAGATTCTCTTTGGTTTTCTCGACAGAAACTTTTGCCATGTCTGTTCTGATGTTTAATCCGCTTCCCGCAACGACTATTGTTATCTTTCCCTGCAAGATCGTGTAGTTTGCTTTAGCCCGCTTAACTGAGGTTATTACGCTTTCGAGGTTAACTGTATGGTTTACGGTTTCTTTGATTTTGGGCATCAACATTCTGGCTATTGCGCTGTAGTTTCCGTAGTCTCTTTGCAGGGCATCCTGTAGGGAGAGGTCTTCGTCTATGAGGTTTTGCACGGTTTTCGAGATCGAATTGACCATTTTTGGTCACTTATGTCCAATTTAGTATGATATTGACCAAAATCTATATAAGTGTTTCCCAGATTATCAACCTGAAACTGGGAAACCCAATGAAAGACACGATAATATTAGCCTACTCCGGCGGACTAGACACGTCTGTTCTCATAAAATGGTTACAGGAAGAATACGACGTGGACATCATAACGTTCACAATGGAGCTGGGGCAACAAACCGACCTAAAAAAGGTCGCAGAAAAAGCCCACAGCCTAGGCGCCAAAAAACATTACTCAGTAGACGGAACAGAAGAATTCGTCCTTAACTACGTCTTTCCAGCCATAAAAGCAAACGCCCTCTACGAAGGAAAATATCCACTGGCAACAGCCATAGGACGCCCCCTGATCGCCAAAAAACTGGTTGAAATCGCACAAAAAGAAGGCGCCATAGCAGTCGCTCACGGCTGCACAGGAAAAGGTAACGATCAGGTGCGCTTCGACGTTACAATCAAGGCTCTTGCCCCCAACCTCAAGGTTATGGCTCCAGTTAGGGAGTGGGGACTCTGCAGGGAAGCAGAAATCAAGTACGCCAAAGAAAAAGGCATCTCCATTCCTCACCTGTCTGACCCTTACAGTATAGACCAGAACCTGTGGGGACGCTCCATAGAATGCGGACCCCTAGAGAATGCGGAACAGGAACCGCTAGAAGAAATATACGAGTTTACAGCCTCTCCCGAAGAGGCACCAGACAAACCAGAATACGTAACAATACAGTTTGAGGCTGGCTGTCCAGTTGCCCTGAACGGAAAAAAGATGGCTCCAGTGGCGTTGATCGAAAAACTGAATGATATTGCAGGGAAGCATGGAATTGGGCGCGTAGACCACATCGAGGACAGGCTGGTTGGAATCAAATCAAGGGAAATCTATGAATCTCCCGCCGCCGAGGTGCTGATTGAAGCCCACAAGGATCTAGAGAAGATGATTTTGACGCGCCACGAACTAGAGTTCAAGAAGCAGATAGACGAAAAGTGGACTTGTCTCGTTTACAATGGCTTGTGGATAGACCCCCTACGCGAAGCTCTGGAAGCCTTCATCGACAAGACTCAGGAACGTGTCTGCGGCGAAGTGAAAATGAAGCTATACAAGGGACGCTGCTGGGTTGTGGGGCGTTCCTCGCCGATGTCTCTGTATGACAAGAACTTGGCAACCTACGATGTAGAAACCTCGTTTAATCAGAGTCATGCTGAGGGCTTCATAGAACTGTGGGGACTGCCCACCAAAGTAGCCAACATACTAAAAGAGAAGGTGAAAAAAGAAAAGAAATGTTAACGGAGCGGGCGGTTTTGGCTGTCTGTTCCATATAAAACTGTTAGGTGTGAAAAAAATTGTCTAAGCTGTTGCGTGGAGGAAGAATAGGCTCCGCTCGGAAGGATGTGGTCGAGTTTACTGCATCCATAAAAAGCGACCAAAAGCTACTGGAAGCAGTCATCAAAATCAACCAAGCCCACGTAACCATGCTAACCGAACAGAACATAATCAACAGTAAAATGGGCGCCAAGCTACTCCAAGCCCTAGCTGAACTAGACCCAAAAATGAAGCTAGACCCATCCCTTGAAGACGTTCACCTTGCAGTAGAGGAGGAAGTCAACAAGAAAGTTGGCTTAGATGTAGGCGGAAACCTGCACATCGCCAAAAGCCGAAACGACCAAGTGGCGACAGCAATCAGGATGGCGCTTCGAACAAACCTCCTAGAACTAATGAATCTCATAGTAACGCTGCAGGACTCTTTAATTGAGCTGGCTGAAAAACACACAGAAACGCTAGTTCCCAGTTACACGCATCTTCATCCAGCCCAGCCCGTAACCTTCGCCCACATCCTAATCGCCTACGTGGATGCGCTGGAGCGCAACCTGAAACGATTAGAAGAGACGATTCCCCGCGTTAACATGTGCCCCATGGGTGCAGGAGCCATAGCAACCACAAGCTTCCCAATAAACCGCAACCGCACCGCCGAACTGCTAGGCTTCAGCAAAGTGCTAGAGAACTCCATAGACGCAGTCGGCAGCCGCGACTTTGTCCTAGAAACCTCTGCCAACCTCACGTTGCTCGCCATCGACATCAGCAGGATGGCTGAAGACCTGATTGTCTGGAGCTCCCCAGACTTTGGGATAATCGATTTGCCCGAAAGCTTCGCTTTCACAAGCAGTATAATGCCCCAGAAAAAGAACCCCGACGTCCTAGAGGTCATCAGGGCAAGGATGAGCCAAGTTCTCGGTAACTTTGTGGCATCAGCGTCTACAATGAAGGCTTTGCCCTCGGGCTACAATCTGGACCTGCAGGAGCTTACTCCCAAGTTGTGGGAGTCCCTCGAAACAGTCGCAAGTTCATTGTGTATGCTTTCTGAGTTAGCCAAAAACTTGAACATAAACAAGAATGTCTTCAACAAACAAGTCCTCAGCTATTCAACCACGACAGAATTAGCTAACCTGCTTGTGAAAAAGTATAATGTTCCCTTCAGGGTGTCACACAAGATAGTTGGCGCCTTAGTCAAGACTTTGCTGGACAAGAAGCTGGCGCTTTCTGGCTTGACACCTGAACTGTTAAATAAGACCGCTAAAGATTCTGCGGGAATCACCATATCCGTTAAACTGGCGGACATCAAAGACTCCATCGACCCCCAAAAATTCGTTGAAAGCCACAAAACCATGGGCGGTCCAGCTCCAGCAGAAGTCAAACGGATGCTCAAAAACCGTAAACAGTTGACAAGCCAGTCAAAAACGAGCCTAAAAGAACAAAAAAGCAGGCTAGAGGAAGCTGACAAGCAGCTAAAATCTGTAGTTCAGCGTTACTCATCTTCACAATCAAAAAAAGTAACTTGAAAAGTCACGAAATGTAATGGAGTTTAGAAATTGAAAGCAAAAAATAACTCATCGAAAACTGGTAAAGCAGTTCTAGTTTTGGAGGATGGCTCCACCTTTTCCGGTCATGGCTTCGGAGCACCAAAAAAGGTTTCAGGCGAAATCGTTTTTTCCACCTCCATGGTTGGATACCCCGAATCTTTGACAGACCCATCTTACAAAGGTCAAATCTTAACGTTCACTTATCCTCTTATTGGAAACTATGGAGTTCCATCCTACGAGCTAGAGAATGGTGTTCCCCGATATTTCGAATCTGAAAGCATCAAAGCAAGGGGCTTAGTTATCCACGAACTGTGCAAGAATCCTTTCCATTGGGCATCCACCAAAACTCTGGACGAGTGGCTCAAAGACGAAGACGTTCCAGGCATATACGGAATCGACACCCGAAAGCTCACAAAGAAACTCAGAGTCAAAGGCGTAATGCTGGGAATTTTGCAGGTGTGCGAAGAGGAAGAGGAACCTAACCTCGAAAAACTTCTGAAAGAAGTGAAGACGATTCAAGACCCAAACGCCACAAACCTAGTGAAGGAAGTAACGATAAAAGAACCTGTTCGCTACGAAGTCGGAGCAAACAAGGTAGCCGTCATAATAGACTGCGGCATCAAACACGGTATTCTCCGCACCCTCCTGCAACAAGGCATGAATGTGATAAGGGTACCCTACGACTTTTCGGCAGAAGAGATTCTAGAGTACAAACCTGACGGCGTGATAATAAGCAACGGTCCCGGGAACCCAAAACAATGTACAAAAACAATCGAATCGGTTCGGGAGTTAGTTGAGGAAGATATTCCCATAATGGGCATCTGTTTGGGAACACAGATTTTGGCATTGGCTCTCGGCGGTGACACCTACAAACTGAAGTATGGTCACCGATCTCAGAATCAATCTGTTATTGACTTGGAAACAAAGCGGTGCTACATTACTACTCAAAATCACGGATACGTCACAAACAGGGACTCCCTAAAAGGGACTGGTCTAGAAGTCTGGTTCATGAACGCCAACGACAAGACAGTTGAAGGAGTAAAGCATAAGAACAAACCGACTTTCGCCTTTCAATGGCACCCCGAAGCCTCGCCGGGTCCATACGACACGAAGTTTCTTTTCGACAAATTTCTGAAACTTGCGGGGGCCTAAAAAAGGTGCCAAAGTTTGAGTGGATACATAAGGTTCTGGTTCTCGGCAGTGGCGCCATAAAGATTGGGGAAGCCGCAGAATTTGATTACTCTGGAAGCCAGTGCCTAAAGGCTCTTCGCGAAGAAGGAATAGAGACTGTTCTAGTTAACCCGAACATAGCCACGATTCAAACTGACCCTCGGCTAGCAGGAAAAGTCTACTTGCTGCCAGTAACGCCCGAGTTCGTTGAGGAGGTCAT
>SOJY01000259.1 GCA_004376385.1 Candidatus Bathyarchaeum sp. | reverse complement strand
GAAAAAGCTTGTTTTCAACAATCAACTGTTATTAGGCTCCTAATAGAATTCATGTTCTTAAACCGTATCCGCTTACACTACTGTGTGCAGTGTCTTACTAGCTTTTGTCAAAGTTTTTCTGTAGACTATCGATATTTCTTGTTTCGCTTTTCTGGGACCTCAGCAACCTTTTAAAGAGACACAAACCATTAAATCGTTATTCAGAAGTCTGAAGGGCTGAGTTATGTCTCGATATTCCAGCGTTTTCAAGGACGAAAGCAAACTTGACATCAACTATGTTCCACAGCACCTAATCCATAGAAAGCTTCAACTCAACCTCTTGAACCAGTTTTTCCGTTTCGCCGTTGAGAGCCCAGGAAGAATGACCCAACGCGCTCTGATTATGGGAAATATAGGAACAGGCAAAACCGTTCTCGCTCAACACTTCGGCTTAAACATCACAAAAGAAGCAAAGGAACGAAACATCAACCTTCACTACGTCCACATTAACTGCCGCGAATGCAAAGGCAGCCTATTCATGATTCTGCAAAGAATCATCACGAAGTTCTATCCAAACTTTCCTAGACGCGGCTACTCAGCAGAGGAGCTACTACAAGCGCTTATGCAAATGCTTGACGAAAAAGACGCCTATCTAATCTTAACTTTGGATGAACTGGAATCTCTCATCAGCAACGGAGGCTCAGACGCTATCTACAACCTTTCCCGTATCCAAGAAGATCGCATCAATGCTCCCAAGAGGCTTTCGCTTATCTGTATCCTCCGCCAACCTGAACACCTCGAAACGTTGGACCCAAGCACAAGAAGCACACTTCAACGAAACATAATCCGACTAGAAAACTACTCAGAATCTCAACTCGAAGACATTCTAGACGACCGAGTGAACCTTGCCTTCAGAGACGGAACAGTCCCCGCCCAAACAATGGGGCTAATCGCTGAGTTAGGAAACTCTGAAGGAGGAAACGCCCGCTACTCCATTGAACTTTTGTGGCGAGCCGGCAAATATGCTGACGCCTCGGAAATAAGGGAGGTTTCGCCTGAGTGTGTCCGGAATGCGGTTGTCAGCGTCTATCCGGTTGTGCGGAGAGACATGATTCCTGAATTCAGTTTGCACGAAAAATTGTTTCTTCTCGGGGTCGCGCGACATTTCAAACAAACAGAATCTGCTTACGTGTCCATGGGAGAAGCGGAGGAAGCTTATGCTCTGGTCTGCGAGGAGTATGGTGAAACGCAGCGGGGTCACACTCAACTCTGGAAGTACGTTCAGGCGCTTTCTGTTTCAGGAATAATCGAAACAATGGTTTCTGGAGTTGGGCAACGGGGAAAGACTACTCTCATCGGCTTGTCTCGGGTTCCAGCATCTGATCTGGAACAGGAGCTTGTTAAAGTTTTGTCGCGGGAAGGGCGGTGATGTTCAGTGGCGATAGAGGAGGTCTTTTCTTCTAAAGGGCGCGTGAAAATTCTTAGAATCTTGTCTGAAATCGGGGAGCTAAATATTTCAGAGATTGCTAGGCGAGCAGGATTAAACTATGCCACCACAAATCAGCACTTGCAGATTCTGGAGAACAACAAGCTTGTTCGCCATAAGACGTTTGGGCGAATCCGTATCTTCCGTTTTAACGAGGAAAACCCTAGAGCAAGGATGATTGGACAACTCATGGAATTTTGGGAAGAAACAAAATAAGTCTAGATCACAGTATACATGATTAGGTGAAGTTTGCATGTCGATGGTTGATGTAACCGCGAAACCGGAGGTTTACAGGGAAGCCAAAGCAAAGGGAACAATCAAGCTAAAACCTGAGACTATAAAGCTGATTAAAGACGGAAAAATTGAGAAAGGTGACCCCTTTGAGGTGGCTAAGGTCGCCGGAATCTTAGCGGCGAAGAACACCAGTTCATTGATTCCTCTTTGTCATCCCTTACCGTTAACTGGAGTAGATGTTAACCTGCAGATAGTTGGCGGCTCAAAAGTGGAGGTTGAAACAACCGTTAAAACCAGAGCCCAAACCGGAGTTGAGATGGAGGCTCTCGCCGCTGCGGCAACCGCACTGTTAACGGTTTGGGACATGACCAAACAGTACGAGAAGGACTCTCAGGGGCAGTATCCCAGCACCAGCATCCAAGACTTGCATGTAGTCAGCAAAATGAAGGAGAAATAAGCATGAGCGACTACTCCAGCAAACACAAAACTGAGGCACCCAAAAAACTCAACTTTGTAGTCATAGTTTCCAGTTCATCTCGCTATCAGAAACTCAAGGCAAGAGAAGCCTTCACTGATCCTTCAGGAGACTTGATTGTTGAACTTGTACAGAATGCTGGTCACGGCGTCGCCTCAAGGGAAATCTTGCCTGATGACCGGGTTCTACTCGGAAAACATGTGGGCGATGCCATAGGGTCAGAAGATGTGGATGCTATCATTGTGTGTGGTGGAACCGGAGTCAGCTTGACGGACGTGACGATCGAGACGGTGAGACCCATGCTTATCAAGACGTTGCCCGGTTTTGGAGAGTTGTTTAGGAAGCTCAGCTACGACGAGATTGGCTCAGCAGCCATAATGACCCGAGCCTTAGCGGGTGTCACAGATCAAGGAAAGGTGGTCTTTTGTATCCCCGGATCGCCGCAGGCAGTAAAACTAGTCATGACAAAGCTCATCCTGCCAGAAACAGGTCACATACTGAAACATGCTCGGGAAGCGTAGCGTTACCGCGATACAAATAGGTTAATATTTGATGGTGACCCCCACCAATTACATTGTCTAAGGAAGAGGATGCAATGGAGTTTTGTCCTTCATGTGGAAAACGGATGGTCTTGAAGCGAACCAAAGACTGCTCCGTTTTTGTTTGTCCTATCTGTAATTGCCAAAAAACCATCAACGACTCTGATGGTAAAACGGTTGCTCCGAAGAAGTCCCGTGAGACAATTGTGGTCATCGGAAAGGAAGACCAAAAGTTGAGGACCAATCCTACAACAAAGATCAAATGTCCAAAATGTGAAAACACCCTAGCTTACACGTGGCAGGTGCAAACCCGTTCAGGTGATGAAGGGGCAACACAGTTCTTCAGATGCACAAAATGCAGCCACACTTTCCGGCTCTACACCTAGCGACTGCTTTTTTCGCTCCAAATAAAGTTCATTTTTTCTCATTTGTTTATTTTCGGCAGCTTGTAGCTTATAATGAATGCTTTAACATCCGTTGTATCTTAAGGCTTAAAACTGAAATCAACGTAATATTTAGTTGGGGGAGTGTACGGGAGATGCTCAGCTTTGAGTAAGTCTAATCGTTTTGATAAACGCAAAAAGACCATTACCCGAACTTTCCGAATTAGACAAGAGTGGGACAGCGTTCTACAGGATGAGGCGGCGCGGCAGGAGGTTAGTGTTAATGTCCTGTTGAATAAACTTCTCCGAAAATACTCCCTATACTCCAGATGGAATGACAGAAACAAAGACATAACTTTGCCACAACGAACCCTAAGAGAGATTCTAAGTGCCGTTCAGGTTGAGAGTTTGGCTGAAGCAGGAACCAGATCAGGAGCTTTAGATGCCATAAACATCGTAAACGCCATGGGTCTCATGATAGATTATGATTCATTCGTTTACTTGGTAACTGAACACCTTGGAGGTCCACATTTTGCGAGATGGTTCCAATGTTTCCACCATACCCAAGGAAACAAAGACATCTTTCACCTACAACACGACTTTGGGCATGGATGGAGCGTTTACCTCGAAAAATACCTTCTCTCTTTCTTGAGTTCTATTACAGATGCGGATGCTCAAACAAGAGTCTACGATTACGCAATAACATTAGAATTAACACGACCCAAATCAAACCCCATCTAAAATTCACGATAAACTGACGCAATTAACAATCTACTACAAATCGACAAAACCCAGTAACACAGTTGCTACTTTTCGGTACTCTTAAACTTGTTTACCAACTCGAAAATATCATCCATTCTCTCTTGAATCTCAAGAGCGCTGAGAACAACTGACCCTACACGATTCGCTATAAACTCGTAATTCTCAATAATTTTGGGCGTGAACATGTTTTCACGAGGATCATTCATCTGAATCAACCCAAATGTTCTGTTACCTGCTCGCATGGGAATCAAAGCCACCGATTCATAGCCACTATATTGGCACATATTTCGTGTTCGATCCCGTCTCTCTTTCTCTGTGATGGAATCCAAAAGCTGCGTTGTACTATTGGTCCAGAAACTTCCCTTCTCTGTGAAATACGGAAGCTTAGGATCAAATCGTCCCTTGAGGACGTTTCCGCACATGCACTCCAGAAGAGG
The DNA here is from genome assembly GCA_004376385.1 of Candidatus Bathyarchaeum sp. Classification (GTDB taxonomy): domain Archaea; phylum Thermoproteota; class Bathyarchaeia; order Bathyarchaeales; family Bathyarchaeaceae; genus Bathyarchaeum. The sequence continues at coordinate 2,627 of SOJY01000259.1, read as the reverse complement.
ATTACCATCTTCATCGAGAATAGGGTTGCCTTCATCGTCTCTTGCACAGAGACTGTTCTCCTTAAGGATGAAAAAATCTGGGAAACCATCATGAACATAGTATGGGTAGTCTCCATTGTTGTGTAGTCTGATGCCAACGCTTTGACAATCTGATAGAGTATGAATATTCCCAAGAATTTCCGCTAAGACCTGTTTGAGAGCAACAAAATCCTGTGTTTTCTCTGACATCTCTTTGAGACTCCAATTAAACTTCTCTATTTACAATGTAAGTGGTAATAAAATTTGGTGTTTACAGTTGAATACACTGTGTTGCAGTGTAGACACTCATCTTAATTGTAGTTTACGACAAATTACATTACGACGTTAGAAGAGGGGGGTTATTATGAGCAATAATTTTACAGAAACAGAAAAGCCCCAAGATAAGACCGATGCACCCGAATTACGGGTACAATCTCTACCTCCAGATGACCTACTATTGTTCCAGATTTTTTTCTTAGCCCAAGATCAGAGCCGAGATGTCGAAGTCATAGAAACGGATGAGCTAGATTTTGGGGCGATTATTCAGCGCTTAAAGAATGGAGAATCCGTTTTCATCAAATACAAAAACTCGGAAACCTTTGAGCCCATCCAGAAAATAGATGAAGAGAGAGAAAAGAAACCTTGGTACTTTAATCGTTGCTGAGGGAAAACGTGCCTGCTGTTGTTGTCGATTGAAACAGATGTAGTGGTATGGGTACCTGTGTTGAGGTTTGTCTAGTCGCTGTCTTCAAACTCATTGAACTCAAAGAGCATCCAGAAACCCTTAAGGCGGTTGCTGCAAAGATGGAGGAATGTATCTTTTGCATGAAATGTGTTCCTGTATGTAGTGAACAGGCAATAAATGTCAAGAAAGACTGAGCAATCTTTTGATGTTTGTTCCTTTGTTTAGCTTATGTATCGGCGTTCTTTTGGTTTACCTAATTCGGGGGTTCTTTGTTCCCTGATTTCATCTATTTTTTGTTCCATCTCTTCAGCTTGGCGTTCTAGCTCAGACAGGTCTATCTTGATGCCTAGAATATTGATTAGCACATTGAGAACGCTTATGACTGATCTAGGCTGAGGGATGTCTAGATATCGTATCTCACAAAGGAGACATATACCCTCCATCTCTCTTTCTTTGGCAAGACCTATTAGGAGACCGTTAAGACCCGTGATTCTTCCATCGCCACCTACCAACTGGACACTATTTTCAGTCAAAAAGTCTCTGAGTTCAGGTTTGTTTACCAACCCAAAGACGCGTGGCTTCACGTTATCTTGAGAGTTTGGCACAGCTGCAAAAGTATAGACCCGATTAGCACCAAACTCTTTAGCAACATCCAAAACTTGGTTGCCCAACTCCTGTATGGCACTTAATGATTGAGGCTGAATTTCTCCACCACAAATTATCAAATCAACTTGTTCTCCATTGTAGTAGTAAAAGCGGTGCCTGTATTGGCTGAGTTTTCCTATTCCGTCCTTGAAGTAGATGTCGTTGCTTGGGCTACGAATTTCAGCAAACTGTTTCGCGCCTAACTGTTGAATCAAGTAGTCAGCTGACATCCTCGCTAGCATCCCCATGCCCGGCCAAGCAGCAATTAATGTTGGCTTTCTAAGCGAGGGCTTCTCAGTGAAGTACACTTCCATGTTTCCATCTCCGTTGCCAAAAAATCTTCTATGTTTTGAATTATTAGTATAAACTTATTAATCGTTCCTAAAGTTGAATGCTAGACCTTATGATGTTTGCCTTTTTTTCTTGATGCCAAATACTGACTACGTATTCATAAACAATAATTAATGTAATATTCTATGGAATAGAGGCGTCTCTATTGTTGAAAACTGTCTCTGTACCTGAAAAAATAGCTGCGCGAAAGATTATTGTTTACAAGTCACGCATAGACCCCAAAACAGTAAGGGCAACTGCCGAAAAGATGAAGACGAAGCTGTTTCGCAAGTTTGTTTTTATGAAACCCAAACCTGAGGAAGTACAGGTTGTCTCCATCGACAAGTACTTTGAGCCGTACGTAATTGTCGACGGAGAATACTGTATTGAATACTCCAAGAATTGGACTCGCAACATTCAAGTTGACGAGACAATGCAGGAACTCACAATTTTTGGCGAGAAGATAATGCCCACCTCTTTGAAGGATCGTCTTAAGACGCCCTGTAAAATAGTCAAACTAACTGGGGATGGTCGATTCAAACGCGAAGCTAAGGCGCACCTTATTTTTGATCTGCATTGGCGTGAGGTTGGACTTGAGCAACTACCGTTCGTACCTTTCGAGGAGCAACCTGAAAAAATTTTGAGCACTCTTGAACAAAAATTTGGAGACACCAACGTAGATGCTGAAAAAGAGGTAGAGATTCTTAAATCAAGGCTAGTTCGGCGACCCTCCGAGATTTTGAGCATCCACAATGAACTTTTCAAGGTTTCCGAGCGTGCTGTAATTTACAAGCCCATATACAAAATCACTGTCCAGAACATTAAGACAAAAAAAGAGATTACACTGTTAATCGACGCGATCACCGGAAAGCCCACAACTGGTATGCAACAAACTTCAGCCCCTAATGAGAAAGAGCACACCAAAGAATCTGTAAAACCTTCATCATCT